>JANNRX010000209.1:0-3845 GCA_031401875.1 Hyphomicrobiales bacterium
TGAACTGATAACCGATACCGGCACCACCAAAGAAGGTGCTGTTGATGGAATCATGCGAGCCGCGGGCGGTTGGAACACCGGTCTGAAGCACTTCGAATTTGCCATCCAGTTGGCCTACACCAATGTCGCCGCGCAGGTACCAGCCCGAACTTTCGAGAATTGGCGCTGCAATCGGGACTGGAGGAAGGCCGATCGGGGGAGGTCCGAGATCCGCAGCGGATGCGACAGCAGTCGCTCCAGCAAGCACGGCGCCCGCAAGTGCGAGAGTTCTGAGGCTGCTCATGGTCAAGTCCCTTGTAATGGCCAGACCACCAAAATCGGTCCGGCTCAGATGCCAATGACCGTAAAATGTCAGCAAAACACTAAAGAGACGTTAACCTTAACGCTTAACCATGAAACATTCAGGAAAGATCGGATACTGTCTGTGTACTACAGGCAAATCTGAACACACATGTTGCTTTCTTTGCAGGGGATCGGATTAGGGTCAGGACCCTTGATTGCGATAGGAGACTCAGACTTCCGTTTCCTCGTCGGACTCATCCGTTTCGCGAAGCTGTCCGCCAAGATTCTTGGCCACACGCTTGAGATTGCGGCGCAAGCGTCGGATATCCTTGTCATCAAAACCGACGAGGGCATCCTTTTCAATTTTCTTGGCAATCTTTCCAAGTTTCTCGATCAGCGCTTTGCCGGCATCCGTAATAAAGACGGCAACAAGCCTGGCATCGTCTTCTTTGCCGCGACGCTCAAGCAAGCCCTGAGCAGTCATGCGGGCAATCATTTTCGACGCTGTAGGCGGGCGAATGCTCAACTGATCTGCAATCTCACCCATGGTCATGCCATCTTGTTTTCCCAGAGATTGCAATACCAGGTCCTGACCCGGGAAAAGTCCAAGTTCAACAAGCAATGCGGCTGTTCTGACGCGATGTCTGCGGGCTGCCAGCGTAAGCATGGGACCAACGCCGTCGAAAGATTTTATTTTCGCCATTGAATAGCCCCCCACTAAATATTAGCCGAATACATAGTTGGAATGACAAATTTACGACATGTTTTGTGACGCTCAAAACACCATGCGAATATGGGCAGCTAAAACAGCTTACTCAGGCACCAAGTGCCGCTTTCACCAGTGGACTTGCCTTGGCAAAGTCCATCTGCCCCGCGAACTTTGCTTTCAGGGCGGCGACAACCTTGCCCATGTCTTTCATGGAGGAGGCACCAAGCTCGGCGACAATTGCCTGAATGGCGGCCTGCGTTTCGGCCTCATCCATCTGTTTTGGCAAGAACCCTGTAATGATATCGATCTCCGCCTGCTCGATGGCGGCAAGTTCTGGCCGACCGGCCTGACTGTAGATGGCAAGCGATTCCTGCCGTTGCTTCACCATTTTCTGCATCAGCGCCATGATATCGTCATCGGTAAGCTGGCCTTTCCCAAGACCGCGCGCTTCAATGTCCTTGTCCTTCAATCCGGCCTGAATCAGACGGATGGTGCCGACACGTGGCTTGTCTCCCGCTTTCATTGCGGTTTTCATGACATCCATCAATCGATCACGCATGTAATCTCCTATGCTTTGCCGACGCTTCTGCGTCATTGCCGTTGACCCGTCTTCGCCACTCGCCTAGGACGACCGGCAAGCCGATAAACCGTTCGTGTCAGAACCAACTGCCGCCCATCATGGCGCAGGCATGTCACAGCTGCGAGGGCATAGAATGACCAAAGCCAATCAGCAAGCCTTGAATGGCAATGCCCCGTCAGAAGGTTGGCAGGAGGACACGGCAACAGCCATCCTCATTCTCGCCGACGGCACCGTGATCGAAGGACGCGGGTTTGGTGCAACAGGCGAAAGTGCTGGCGAAATCTGTTTCAACACGGCGATGACGGGCTATCAGGAGATCATCACCGATCCTTCCTATGCGGGCCAGATCATCACCTTCACCTTCCCCCATATCGGCAATGTCGGAGTGAATGACAAAGATATCGAAACCGTCGATATGGCAGCTGCCACGGGAACGCGCGGCATGGTGCTGCATGCCGATATCACCGCTCCTTCGAATTATCGCGCCACACAAAACCTCGATTTCTGGCTCAAGGCACGCAACATCATCGGCATCGCGGGCGTTGATACACGGGCGTTGACCGCACTGATCCGCGAAAAAGGCATGCAGAATGCCGTGATTGCCCATAACAGCGGCGGACATTTCGACAGGGATGCACTGCTGAAAAAGGCAAAATCCCTGCCCTCCATGGCCGGACAGGATCTGGTTCCTCTGGTCACAGGCGATCACGATTACGGCTGGCAAGAGACGGACTGGGTCTGGAACAATGGCGATGGCCATGAGGGCTATGGCAAACAGGGCAAGACTGCCTTGCATGTGGTCGCGATTGATTACGGCGTGAAGCGCAATATCCTGCGATTGCTGGCGGAACGGGGCTGCAAGGTGACTGTTGTGCCCCCTACCGCCGGAGCGAATGCAATTCTGGCCCTCAAGCCTGATGGTGTTTTCCTCGCCAATGGTCCGGGAGATCCGGAGGCGACAGGTGACTATGCCGTGCCTGTCATCAAGACGCTGCTCGCACAGAAAATTCCCACCTTCTGTATCTGCCTCGGCCATCAGATGCTGGCGCTTGCGATTGGCGCAAAGACGCTGAAAATGAAGCAGGGACATCACGGCGCGAATCATCCGGTGATGGATTTCACTACCAGCAAGGTGGAGATTGTCTCGATGAACCACGGTTTCGCGGTCGATGCCGACACCCTGCCTGCAAATGCCAGGGAAACCCACAAATCACTGTTTGATGGTTCCAATTGCGGCATCGCACTGACGGATAGCCCGGCCTTCTCCGTGCAGCACCATCCGGAAGCCAGCCCCGGCCCGCGCGATAGCCATTATCTGTTCGACCGCTTCGTCACGATGATGCGGGAGGCGAAAGCGACAGCATCGCTCAAACCATGATATCCTGGGTCGAATACTGGAATTCTGATCATCCGATCTATGTGAGCGATCGGCACAAGGCGCTGCATGCCGCTGGCATTGCACGTGATTTTGGCCGACACATCAAGTCAAACGACGCGGCTGTGCTCGATTACGGCTGCGGCGAAGCGCTTTATGCCGAAGATGTGTCCCGTCTTTGCGCCAGGCTGATCTGCTCCGACGCCGCTCCGTCCGTGCGCGAGAAGCTGGCCGGGCGCGTGGCCTCCATTCCTGCCATTGTGGTGCAATCGCCTTCTGAGACCGAAGCCATGGCCGATGGCAGCGTGGATCTGATCGTTGTCAATTCGCTACTCCAGTATCTGACGATTGACCAGCTCTCGCCGCTGCTTACGCTCTGGCGCAGACTGGTGAAACCTGAGGGCAGACTGGTGATCGCCGATGTAATCCCACCCGATGTCAGCCCCGTGACGGATGCAGCGGCGCTTCTGTCGTTCGGACTCAGGGGCGGCTTCTTTGGGGCTGCGCTCGCAGGTCTGGTGAGAACGGCGCTCTCGGATTATCGCAAACTGCGCGGCGAACTCGGGTTCACTCTGCATGGCGAATATGATTTTCTGGCGATGCTGTCGCGGCACGGTTTTGTGGCAGAGCGAGTACGACCGAACTTCGGGCATAATCAGGCACGCATGACGTTTTCCGCCAGAATTGCAGCTTAGATCACGTCGCATTTTGATTGATTAATCAAAATGCGAAAAACGTGATCTAACCATATACTGAGAGCATGTCGTCTTCGAATAACCTCGTAACCACTTATTCGCGACATGCTCTAGTACGGATCCTCTTCGGACTATCTTCAGAATGTCCATAGCTTGTGGGCAATGAAACTCCAGAACAATCCAATCAGCGTAGTGCCGATCTGC
>JANNRX010000210.1:0-1569 GCA_031401875.1 Hyphomicrobiales bacterium
CACCCGCATGGCCAGCACATAGAACGAGGCATCCGCACCTTCATAGGCATAGCCCAGCGCCTCGCGCTCCTTCACCTCGTCGAGCAGCCGCGTGATGCGCGGATCAGTCTTCGGCACTGCGATGCCGAGCCGTTCCAGCTCCGACAGGATGTTCGATTTTCCAGCCTGGGTGGAGACGAGCACAAAGCGCTTGTTGCCCACCTTGGCGGGATCGACATGCTCGTAAGTTTTCGGATCTTTCATCACCGCCGAGGCATGAATGCCTGCCTTGGTGGCGAAGGCCGCCGCGCCCACATAAGGCGATTGCCGACGGGGCTGACGGTTCAGCAACTCATCAAAGGTGCGTGACAGCTGCGTCAGGCCCGCCAGCGCCGCGTCGCTCACCCCTGTCGTGAACTGGTCCGCATAGGGCAGTTTCAGCTTCAGCGTCGGTATCAGGGTAACGAGATTGGCGTTGCCGCAACGCTCTCCCAGCCCGTTCAGCGTGCCCTGGATCTGCCGGGCGCCGGCCCGCACGGCGGCCAGCGAGTTCGCGACCGCATGGCCGGTATCGTCATGGGCATGAATGCCCAGATGATCACCGGGCACATGGGCGCAGACAAATCGCGTGATCGCTTCGATCTCCTCCGGCAAAGTGCCGCCGTTGGTGTCGCACAGCGCCACCCAGCGCGCGCCGCTGGCATGGGCGGTTTTCGCGACATCCAGCGCATATTCCGGATTTGCCTTGAAGCCATCGAAGAAATGCTCGCAATCCACCGTGACTTCGCGGTTGGCTTTGACGGCGGCTTTCACACTGTCTGAAAGGTTCTCAAGGTTTTCCTCCAGCGTGCAGCCCAGCGCCTTGTGGACGTGGAAATCCCAGGCTTTCGCCACGAAGCATATGGCCGGGCAATGCGCCGTCAGCAGGCCCGCAACGCCCGGATCATTCGAGACCGAGACGCCCGCTCGCTTGGTCATGCCAAAGGCCGTGAACTGAGCGCGAAAGCCGCGTTCCTCGGCGAAAAAGGCTGTATCCAGCGGATTCGCGCCGGGATAGCCGCCCTCGATGTAATCGACGCCGAGCTTGTCCAGCATCTTTGCAACCGTCAGCTTGTCGGCGAGCGAGAAATCGACACCCGTGGTCTGCGCGCCGTCCCGCAAGGTTGTGTCAAAGAGATAAAGCCGTTCCCGGGCAGTTTTTTGCACCATCACTGCACCGTCGCCGTCTGGGGCGCTTTCAGAGGTTTTTCCATGGCCGTCGCGCCCAGCCATTCATCGGCGTAGTTGATGGTGTTGCGCGCCTTGGCTTCATAGCCGAGTTTCTCGAAAAAGCCCTTGGCATTGTCGGTGGCATCCACGGCAAGAACATCGCCGCCTCGCGCCAGCGCCAGCTTCTCAAGCGCCTCGCAGAGCTGCCGCGCGATGCCCATGCCCACGAGATCCGGATGGACATGCACATGCGCGATGGCACGGTTCTGGATCAGCACGGCAAAGCCCACGGGCTCACCGTCATCATCGAGCGCCACCAGCGTCAGATTCGCGGCAAGCTTCCTGGCCCAGCCTTCCTCATCCTCGGCAACAGCGGCCCAG
>JANNRX010000211.1:0-2877 GCA_031401875.1 Hyphomicrobiales bacterium
CAGCCCTGTCCTGTCGGCGATCTGGCGACGCGAGAATTCCGATACAGTGACGACGCGCGCAACACGATGCGCCAGACGCGGCACCAGCGCCTGATAAAGCCGCACGAAGGAGGGCGCAAAAAATTCAGGCACATCGAAAAAAGCTGTGTCATGCACGGTCACGACCTGGTGGCGGCACAGCAATGGCCCTGTTGCGGAAGGGCTCCAGAGCAGGTGTCCGCCTGTCTTGAACGGAAGCACCACTTGCTCCCAGGCATGGCCTTTGATTCCGCCGAGGGGCTTTGCAGGCATCACTTGCACCGCATCGGGAATACGCTGCATGATTTCAGCGGCCACGCGCTGCTGACCGCCCGTGGCGAAAGCCGTGACGCGAGCGTTGATAACAAGCGGCAATGCAGTGGCAAGGCAGGATGGCTGGTTCTGGTCCTTCATCCCGCCGCTCCAGGCTTTGCATCCAGCCGCATCAGCGTTGCAGTGATGATAGCGACCGTGGTGCGTCTGTCACGGTCCAGGGCAATGACCTCGCCTTGCGTGATCGTGAGCGTGCGCCCAGCCTTTACAACATGGCCTTCTGCAAGAAACATGTCGCCCTTCGCCGGTGCCATCAGGTTCACCTTGAATTCCACCGTCAGCACGGATGATCCTTCAGGCATGAGGCTCAGGGCCGCATACCCGCATGCGCTGTCAGCGATGGTGGTGACGACACCGGCATGCAGGAAACCGTGCTGCTGGCAGAGATGCGGAGCAAAAGGCAATGCGATGCTGACGCGCCCGGCCTCGATGCTTTCAAGCCTCGCACCAATCGTCGCCATGATGGTCTGATGAGCAAAGCTTTCGCGAATGAGTGCTTCTATGCCGCTCATGCCGCCACGGTTTCGCTGATCAGGCGCGTATCGCGGGCAGCGATGGCATTGCGCACAATGGCAATGGCGGCATCATATTCGGCAAGGCCTGCGCCATGCTGCAAGCCCTCCGTCGAAAGATAGCGCCGGTAAAGCCGTGCACCGGGCAGGCCCGGAAACAGACCGAGAAGGTGCTTGGTGATGCTGTGCAGACGAACGCCATTCTCAAGCGCATGCGCCACGTAAGACCGGAATGCTTCCAGCGCTTCGAAAGCGTCCGCAACGGGTGCAGTTTCGCCAAACAGGACAGGGTCAATGCCAAGCAGCATCTCAGGGTTCTGATAAGCAGCCCGACCGACCATCACGCCATCCATGGTGCGCAGATGTTGTTGGCACTCTTCAAGCGTGGCGATGCCGCCATTGATCGCCATCGGAATCTGCGGATACGCCTGCTTCAGACGCTGCACGAGCGCGTAATCCAGCGGCGGAACCTCGCGGTTTTCCTTCGGGCTCAGCCCTTGCAACCAAGCCTTGCGCGCATGCACAATCAACGCATCGCAGCCTGCGGCAATCACCGTATCAGCCAGCCCGAACAGTGCCGCTTCAGGGTCCTGGTTATCCACGCCAATGCGGCATTTCACTGTCACGGGCACTCGGACAGCCGCTTTCATGGCACCAACACATTCCGCCACCAGCTGCGGCTCACGCATCAGGCACGCGCCAAAATGTCCGCCCTGCACCCGATCTGAGGGACAACCGCAGTTGAGATTGATCTCTGCATATCCCTGCGCCTCGCAGATCATGGCGGCCTCGGCGAGCTTTGCCGGGTCCGATCCACCGAGCTGAACCGCCAGTGGATGCTCATGGGCACCAAAGCCGATGATGCGCTCGCGGTCGCCATGGATCACCGCTCCCGGCGTCACCATTTCCGTGTAAAGTCTGGCGTTACGCGTCAGGATGCGATGGAACGAGCGGCAATGCCTGTCGGTCCAGTCCATCATCGGCGCCACGGAAAATCTGTAGGATCTGTCAGACACGCATTGACCTGTTGCAGCCGGTCACCTTATCGGAAACCCTGTTGGATGGCTTTGACCATATTGAACGCTTCTGATCAATTCGAACCTTTCAGCACAGACAAAAGGCAGCGTGATGACTTCCAGTGCCACTGACCATCCACGGCTGTCCATGCGGACTCTTGCACAGGCAAGCCGGGGCACGAAGCGTTTCAGCTATGACCGCTCAAGGCTTGTCCCCGGCATTGTGCATCTCGGCCTCGGCGCTTTCGCCCGCGCTCACCTGTGCGCTTACACCGAAGATGCGCTTGAGCAGGATTTCGCGGCATGGGGCATCACCGGCGTCAGCCTCAGAAACCCAGACCAGCGCGACAGGCTCGAACCGCAGAATGGTCTTTATACCCTGCTGAATCGCGCCCCGCAGGGCGAGACAGCACGCATTGTTGGCTGTGTCCTGGATGTCATGGTGGGAGCCGAGAATCCAGAGGCTGTCGTGGCAAGACTCGCGGCCCCGGACACAAAAATCGTCAGCCTCACGATCACGGAAAAAGGCTATTGCCACGATCCCGCCTCCGGACGGCTACAGGAAAGCCATCCCGACATTGGCCATGATCTTGATCATCCTGGCCGACCACGTTCCGCCATCGCTGTTATTGTTGCGGCGCTGTCGCGCAGGAGGGCTGCGGGCCTTGCCCCTTTCACAGTGCTGTGCTGCGATAACCTTCCACATAACGGCGCACTTGTCCGAGGCCTCGTGGCTGATTTTGCCGCTCTCAGAGACGACACCCTCGCCGCATGGATCACGCGGAACGGAGCTTTCCCCGGCACCATGGTTGACCGAATTGTGCCTGCCTCGACGGAAGCGGATACAGCACTTGCCGCCCGCCTGACAGGATTGCTCGATACTGCACCCGTTGCCCATGAACCCTTCAGCCAATGGGTGATCGAGGATCATTTCGTCGACAACATCAGGCCTGCCTGGCAGAATGTCGGGGCCGAGCTTGTGTCGGATGTCGCATCCC
>JANNRX010000212.1:0-2721 GCA_031401875.1 Hyphomicrobiales bacterium
AACCCAGAGGGACGGGCTGATTTGGCCCGGATTTTCCGAAGGGCTCCTCGGTCGATCAACCAGATCGATTTCGTCGCCCTTCGGAAAACCGGACCAAATCTGCTCCGTCGCAGTGGTTCCGTCTAATAACGTCATGCTCTAATGGGCTGTCGGCTCGATACTTCCGGAAGGGGTGCGCAGGCGATCAGATCCCGGTGGGTAACCAAACTGGTTCTTGAACGGTTCACCATCCGCAAGATGCAGCCAAAGAGTCACTCCCAAAGCTGGGAGCATCAGCAATCCACCAAACACCAATATACTGGTCGAACCGGGAGAGAGCAGTTCACGGCCTGAAACAAACAGGCCCGATACGGCAATGATGGCAGTCCACATGCAAAATCCTGCGATCCCGCCAAGGATCCACCAGCCGCTTCGTCCCAGGTCATGCAGGCGCCGGATCGTGACCACAGTTCCGATGAACAGCATCAGGCCCTGGAGCGCATATACGGGGGCAGATCCGAATCCGCCCACCGTGTTCTGCAAAAGAAGCATGATCCCTTCCAGCAGAATCAGAATACCGGCCGCAATCAACAGATCAGAGCGATCAGCGCGGCCCCGTGGATCAAACAGAGCCGTTGCAACAGAGTGCAGAATCATCATCGTCAGCTTTCCCAAAGCACGATGAGCATCGAAACAAATGGTTAATGGAAACATAATGATATTGCGCCTTCACAGCGCATAAAAAAACGCCAGACATGCTGGCGCTTTTCAATCCGCGGAGAGAGCCAGATCTTACTTGATCTTGCCTTCCTTGTAATCCACGTGCTTGCGCGCAACGGGATCGTATTTCTTCATCACCAGCTTTTCGGTCTTGGTACGAGCGTTCTTTTTCGTCACATAGAAATGACCGGTATCCGCCGATGAGTTCAACCGGATTTTGATCGTGTTGGCCTTCGCCATGGTTTATCTCCTGAGACCGGCACCGCGTCTCAAATGACGGAATGGCCGTAATAAATCTGAGCCACGGCAAGCCCGTGACGAAGTGGCCGTGCTACTTGAAATCACCTGAAAGTCAAGCAGAGATGCCGGGCTTTAATTGGAAACAATGCTGTTTAGACCGAGAGGCTGCAAGGCCGCCTCAAGCTCTGCGCGACGCAATTCCAGCCAATCCGGCAATTTCAGGGATTGCCCCATGGTCTCGATGGGTTCATCCACTGAAAATCCGGGTAAATCCGTGGCGATTTCGAACAGAACGCCACCGGGTTCCCGAAAATACACGGAACGGAAATACTGCCGGTCGCGCTGTTCGGTCACGTTGAGGCCGGTGTTGCGAATGACCTCGGCCATCCTGGTCTGATGGGCATCATCAACCGCGCGGAAGGCAACGTGATGCACGCTGCCAGCCCCTGAACGATGCCGTGCGATACGCCCCGCATCTTTGACATCAATCCATGGCGCAAATCCTGCGTGGCCTGTATTCCAGCGTGTCATGTCCGCTTGCGTTTCGCCTTTGTGATAGCCCATGAGACCAAGGATGGCGCCTGTCGCATCCGGATCTGATGACCAGATCGTAATGCCCGCAAAACTGCGGATGGCATATTCCGCAGGAATATCCGCGTGATCCCGGCCAGGATGCCGCGCGATTCCAGGTTGAGCCACCAATTCCAGGGTCATCCCATCGGGATCGAGAAAAACAATCGTCTTCTCGCCAAAGCGGGTGAAAGGCCCTTCAAAGGGAATGTTTTTCTCCGTGAGGCGGTTCAGCCAGAAGGCAAGAGCCGCCTCGGGAATAACGAATGCCGTCTGTGCAGCCTCTGCGCTTCCCCGCACGCTCCGTGGCGCATCGGGCAAGGGAAAAAATGTCAGGATCGTTCCGGGTGACCCGGTCTCGTCGCCATAATACAGATGATAGGTCTTGGGATTATCGAAATTGACGGTCTGCTTGATCATCCGCAAACCGAGGATATCGGTATAGAATGCAGCGTTGCGACGCGGATCACCCGCAATTGCCGTAATGTGGTGGATGCCGGATGTGCCGGTTTCAAGATCCGCCTTGCTCATATGCACTCCTTCTCGATCGCAACCGACATAGATCTGTGCATTGCGTCACGCTATTCAAATACGGGCAAAGTAGATTGGCGTTTTTGCAATTCTCTTTCAGCCCGTCGCGAGCAGCCAGTCTTCCTCGGCCTTGGCCAGACGATCCGCGAGGCCGGCGCGGTCCTTCGACAGTTGCGACGCTGTTGCGGGATGTGTCCTGAACACTTTTGGATCGGCAAGGGCTTCATCCACCTTGGCAATCAGCCCGGTGAGTTTTGAAATCTGTGTTTCAAGCGCGACCATTTGCATTTGAGTGGCCGGATTTATTGGTTTCTCGGGGGCTGGTGGCTCGACCGGCTCCGGCTCCGGCTCTGGTGTGCCCGCCGTGATGGAGGCCTTCTGCTGTCGGCGTGCCGACAGAATCAGCTTGGTGTAATCATCAAGATCGCCGTCAAAGGGCTGCACCTTGCTGTCTGCCACCAGCCAGAGCTGATCGCATGTCGCATCGAGCAGGAAGCGGTCGTGGGAGACAATAACAACCGCACCTTCATAATCCGCTATCGCCTCGATCAATGCCTCACGCATGGGAATATCAAGATGGTTGGTCGGCTCGTCGAGAATGAGCAGATGCGGGCCATCGAAAGCTGCAAGCCCCAGAAGCAGGCGGGCTTTCTCGCCGCCCGAGAGTTTCTTCACGGGCGT
>JANNRX010000213.1:0-2275 GCA_031401875.1 Hyphomicrobiales bacterium
GGCCACCCGCCTTGATGTTGGTGGCGGTGCGGGCGATGGTGCCTGTCACGCACATGCCGCCAAACGTGACGGATGCCATATTGGCCACACCTTGCGCGACCAGTTCCCCGTTGGAACGGTGTTTGCGTCCCGTCATGCCATCTGCGACCACGGCGGAGAGCAGCGATTCGATGGCACCAAGCAATGCAATCGCCAGCGCGTCTGGTGCCACACGGAGCATCTTGTCCAGCATGAAATCGGGTAGGGCAGGCGCGGGCAGGCTTTGCGGAATACCGCCGAAACGGCTGCCGATGGTCGCGACATCAAGGTGTAGAAACGCCGTCAGTGTTGCCGTGATGGCGACTGCGATCAGCATGCCTGGCCATGACGGCTTGTAGCGCCGTTGCAGCAGGATAATCGCCAGCGCCAGGGCGGTTACGGCGCAGGTCAATGGCTTCGCCGTGCCGATGGACTGGCTGAGGATAAAGAGCTTTGGAATGAGCGCCGCAGGTTCCTTTGCGATATCGAGGCCCAGCAGTTCCTTGATCTGGCTTGAGAAAATGATGATGGCAATGCCCGCCGTGAAACCCACCAGCACAGGCTTGGGAATATGCCTTACCAGCCCACCCAGCCGCAGCCAGCCGATGAGCATCATGATCATACCGGCCATGAAGGTGGCGAGAACCAGCCCGTCAGAACCGTGGCGCGCCTGTACGGCCGCGATGAGCACGATGAACGCGCCCGCCGGTCCGCCGATCTGGAAACGGCTGCCACCCAGCGCCGAAATGACGAAGCCGCCGACAATGGCGGCGAATAGCCCCTTGTCCGGCGAAAGGCCAGACGCGATGGCAATGGCCATGGAAAGCGGAATCGCGACGATGGCGACCGTGAGTCCTGCCAGCGCATCGGCGTGGAAATCTTGGCTGGTATAACCCTCGCGGAAAACGCTGACGAGCTTGGGCGTGAAGCTTTCGGCGGTGCTCATGTAGGCTCGACCGTAAGCGTGCCTCCGTCAATGCCGGTGATTCTGACCGTAGTACCGGCTGCTGCGTCAGCGCCACTGACGCGCCAGACAGAATCTCCGAGACGCACCGACCCAAAGCCGCTGGTAATGGCTGTCTCCAGTAGGCAGGTCTTGCCGACGAGCGCCTTGCCGCGTTCATTGAGGTGAGGAGAATCCGTGATCTCGGATTGCTGTCGCCCCTGTACCTTGCGTCCGACCAGAATGGCGGCAAGGCCGAACAAAGCGAACAGCAGTAGCTGAGCCGTCAGGGAAAGGGGGATCAGCCAATTGATCAGACCAGTTGCAATCGCGGCCAGCCCAACCCAGAACAGAAAAAGGCCAGGAGCCATGGTTTCAATGCCGATGAGCAGGAGCCCGGCAACGAGCCAGAGCCAGTGAGACGCGATATCAGCCATAGGTTAGCCCTTCACATCGCCCCATGGCCCCGGCATTTTCTGGACGTCGGGTTGAGCGGAATGCTCTTCAAACACAACGCGCGCATCAGCCGCTGCCTGCTTTGGTTTGGCGCTTGCACGAGGCGCATCTGGCGCATGGCCTGTCGCGGATTTAGCGATTTCCGCGATGCCCGCAAGAACGCCGCCCAGGCCTGCCATTTCCGTGGGCAGCAGCAGCACTTTCTGGTTCGGGCTACGGGCAAGATTATCCAGCGCCTTCACGTATTTCTCGGCGACGAGATAATTCACCGCACCCATGCTGCCCTTGGCGATGGCTTCCGATACCATGCGGGTAGCCTCGGCTTCTGCCTGTGCGCCGCGTTCGCGCGCTTCGGCATCGCGAAAAGCGGCCTCGCGGCGGCCTTCGGCTTCCAGGATCTGCGATTGCCTGCTTCCTTCGGATTTGAGGATTGCCGACTGCTTCATGCCCTCTGCTTCAAGGATGGCGGCGCGGCGGTCCCGTTCCGCCATCATCTGCCGCGCCATGGCGTCGGCAAGATTGCGCGGCGGCACGATATCCTTGATCTCGATGCGCGTTGTCTTGATGCCCCAGGGCGAAACGGCGGCATCGACGACATGCAACAGCTTCACGTTGATCTCATCGCGGTGGGAGAGAAGCTGATCCAGCTCCATCGAGCCCATCACGGTGCGGATGTTGGTCATCACGAGGTTCATCAGCGCCTGCTGCAAATTGGACACCTCATAGGAAGCCCGTGGCGCATCCAGAATCTGAAAGAACACAACGCCATCCACCGTGACGGCAGCATAGTCTCTGGTGAAAACCTCCTCGGTCGGCACGTCGAAAACCTGCACCATCAAGTTGACCTAGTGACCGATG
>JANNRX010000214.1:0-1719 GCA_031401875.1 Hyphomicrobiales bacterium
ACTTTAATCTTCCGCCAGATTCCGAACTTAAGGGACGCGATCTCGGCGAGCTCCTGCCGGACGTTTCCGCTCCCCTGTCAGGCAGCCTCGACGTTGCTCTTCGTGGAAACCCTGTCGGACGTGACAATTTACGTCTTGAACGTGCCAATGGGGTCACGCATGTCGTTGATTGGCGCATGCAGCCCTGGCATGACGCTCGCCAGAACATAGGTGGCGTGCTGGTCATGATCCACGTCAAATACACTGGCATGCCTCGGGCTGACAATAGTCCCAACGCCCCCGGTCAATTGGCTGACATGTCTAGAGATCTCAAGCTGCTGGTCAGATAGTGACGATGCACCGAGGTGTCGTACAGAGCGGATTACGGGATTACGGCGGATTACGGATTACGGGGACATGATCTCAATTGGGATTACGGGGACATGATCTCAATTGCATCATTTTCCACTCTCTCAAGCAGCCTTCCCAGTCACCACCGGCAAGGCCACAGTCTCGATCTTGCTCAGATCCATTCGCTTTGATGCGCCATCGATATCAAAGCCGACCACTACGCCAGCTTCATCAAGATCAACATTGAGACCGTCAGCCACTTCGCGGGTTGTAACACCGGGCTTGGGTTGCAGCTCAATGTAGAGGCTGTCTGTCTCAGCATAATAATGCAGCTTCATGATGATGGCTCCTCAAAGTCGCGATCAAGAAAAGCATTATGCAGGGTTTCATCATCGTCAAGGCAAATGATGCGAAGCCAGCGTAAGCGTTCTTCGCCTGTTTGCTGAACGGCGATCCAATATCGAATGCGACCGTCTTCCTGAACAACACGCTTTACTGCTTTGGCATGAAAACCCTCGAACCACTCCATGAGCAGGTAAGGCCGCTTGCGCCGAACCTGCTCATCGAAATAGCGTGTGGTTTTCAAGACTCAGCGAGCCAATCTCAAGAGCACCCCGTCGTCGCCCCGCACGTATCGCACTTCTTGCACGTGCCGTTCTGCACCAGCGTCATGTTCTGGCACTCCCCGCACGCTTCCCCGAGATAGCCCTTCATCCTGGCGATGAACTTGGCATCCGGTGCGCCCGCGTTTGCAGTATTTCCTGCAGCCTTTGCCGCTGGATAGGCCTCCGCCAATTTGGCGGCGGGCTGGAAGAGAGATTCGATGCTCTTGCTCTCAAACTGCGGCTCGGCCTTCAGCGCCGTATTGCCTGCAAAGCTGTAGACCTGCGCACCGCCCGAAGCATCCGCCTGCATCTGCGTCTGCCCGCTTGTCGGGGTGCCGCCCGTCATCTGGCCACCGGCCACCGAGAGGAAGTTGGTCGGGCGGCCGCGTGTCAGGCCCTTGGAGACAACGCGCTGGGCGCTGCCTGTCGAGGTTCCGTCATCGGGCTTCTGCGGGGCGGAATAACCCACCTCGTCCGGTGGCACATGGGCGAGGTCGTTGCGGCCGAGATAGCTGATCGCCAATTCGCGGAAGATGTAGTCGAGGATCGACGACGCCATCTTGATCGTGTCGTTGCCCTGCACCAGGCCCGCCGGCTCGAACTTGGTGAAGGTGAAGGCCTCCACGTATTCTTCCAGCGGCACACCGTATTGCAGGCCCAGCGAAATCGCGATGGCGAAGTTGTTGAGGAGGGCGCGCAGGGTGGCGCCTTCCTTGTTCATGTCGATGAAGATCTCACCGATGCGGCCGTCTTCATACTCGCCGGTGCGCAGGAAGAATACGTG
>JANNRX010000215.1:0-6704 GCA_031401875.1 Hyphomicrobiales bacterium
GCTTATGATGATCAGGTCTATGTCGATGACCGCACCATCGACAGCCACATCAAGCGCCTGCGCAAGAAGTTCAAGATTGTCGATGATGATTTCGAGATGATCGAAACGCTCTATGGCGTTGGTTACCGCTTCCGCGAGAACTGAGGCCGGTCCACAATAAAGTTCAGAGCGCCTCGCCCCGCATCAGCCGGGGCATGCGGGGGCCGGTGCCCCCGGCCTGATGGATGAACCTGTCTTTCAGACGTGGCATGCGGTTGACCATGCCCAGCCCGGCATCGCGAATCAGCCGAAGCGGGCTGATGTCATTGGAGAACAGCCGGTTTAGAATATCGGTGGTGACGGCCATCTGCGCCGTATCGAAGCGACGGCTGCGCTGATAGCTCTCAAGAGTGTCCCTTGCTCCCGGATCAAGTCCGAGACGCAACTGGTCAATGATGGATTCGGCCAGTGCAGCCGCATCCTTGAGACCAAGATTCAAGCCTTGACCGGCAATAGGGTGGATGACATGCGCCGCGTCGCCCAGCAGCGCCAGTCGATCCGCGATGAAGCTGCGCGCCAGCCCCAGTGACAATGGCAAGGCGTGGAGCGGCCCGGCGAGCTGGATCGTGCCCAGCTCAAGGCCAAAGCGTTTCTCGATCATCTGTGCTTGCATGTCATGGTCACGAGCAAGAATGCGGGAGACGTCTTGCCCGCGCTCTGTCCAGACGATGGACGAGCGGTTACCCGTGAGCGGCAAGAGTGCGAACGGGCCGGACGGCAGAAAATGCTCGACTGCACGGCCTTCATGAGGTCGTTCATGCCTGATGGTTCCGACGATAGCGCTCTGGTCATAGGTCCAGCCATAAAAGGCGATGCCGGCCAGTGCTCTCAGCCGTGACTTTGCGCCATCGGCTGCAACCAGCAGCTTTGCTTCGGTTTGTTGACCATCGGCAAGATCGATCAGGATTGTTTCGCCCTGCGCCTTGAACCCTGTCACGGGCAAGGATGACAGGATGACACCCGCAGCATCCGCTTTTTGGTAAAGAGCCGCGAGCAATGGGCCATTCTCCACCATATGGGCGAAGGGTTCACCGGGTGACACCTCGCCGTCAAAACTCAGAAATAGAGGACGGATTGGTTCCTTCAGGGTGGAATCCGTAATGTCCATGGCAACAAGCGGCTGCGCGGTCGCGGCAATGGCAGGCCAGATTCCCAACGTCTCAAGCATGCGTCTGGCACCAGCGGCGACGGCATACGCCCGGGTGTCAACGCGGGTGGAGCGTGCAAAAGCAGGATCGTGCAGGCTGATGCAGAGCGTGTCGCCGCGGGCTTGCTTGAGTGCCAATGCCAGCGTCAGACCGGCCACTCCGCCTCCGGCAATCACGATATCGCACTTTCTTGCCGCCATCTTGCTTTCTATCTCTGCTCGTCGATGGTACGGCAATGAACCATGTCCGCCGTCTCTGAACTCCTTGCCATACTTGACCTTGAAGAGCGCGAAAGCAACCGGCTCCAGGGTCGCAGTCCGCAGGTAGGCTGGCAACGTATCTTCGGTGGCCTTGTCATCAGTCAGGCTCTGGTGGCTGCAATGCGCAGTGTGAAGGGGGCGCTGAAGCCCCATTCCCTGCACGCCTATTTCATTCTCCCCGGTGATCCGGCCTTGCCGATTGACTATGAGGTCGAGAATTTGCGGGATGGTCGCAGCTTTGCCACGCGCCGTGTCGTTGCCCGCCAGAACAAGGCCGCAATTTTTGCGCTGTCCTGCTCCTTTCATCTCGCCGAAACGGGGTATGACCACCAGCTCCCCATGCCCAGTGTTCCCGAGCCCGAGAGCCTGATGTCAGAAAAAGACATGGTCGCAGCTTTCCGGGAGAAACTGCCGGAGAACGTCCAGCGCTATTTTCTGCGTGACCGGCCCATCGAGCTTCGGCCAGTGGATTTCAAACGCTATCTCGGCGCCGAAAGCACGGGTGATCCAAATCGGAATCCTGTGCAGCATATCTGGTTTCGTGCCGCCGGGCCTCTTCCAGATGATCCGGCGATCCATCTGGCTGTTCTCGCCTATGCGTCTGATATGACGCTTCTGGATACGGCGCTGGTGGCCCATGGCAAAAGCGTGTTCAACGCTGATATCCAGGCGGCTTCGCTTGATCACGCCATGTGGTTTCATCGGCCTTTCCGCGTGGATGACTGGCTGCTCTATGCGCAAGACAGCCCTTCAAGTGCAGGTGCTCTCGGCCTGTCACGCGGCACGATCTATTCCCGCGACGGACGTCTCGTGGCATCGGTTTGTCAGGAGGGTCTCATCCGCCCCCGTCCTGATCGAAAGATTGCCCAATAATAAGGCAACATGCCTTAAATAAAGGCCATAACGATTTCAGTAGATGAAATTTTCTGCTGATTCCACTTTGCGGTGTCCTCAAGAGCCACATTTTCGCCACACCCTAATTCTGGCACGGCGCTTGAATAGGGGTATGAAAGCTCGGCTGTACAGCACGTATCAAAGCCGGGAAAATGAAAGGCGTACCCATGAAAATTGTGATGGCGATAATCAAGCCGTTCAAGCTGGAGGAAGTCCGTGATGCTCTTACAGCACTTGGCGTCCACGGCATGACGGTGACAGAAGTCAAAGGTTACGGACGACAGAAGGGCCATACCGAGATTTACCGTGGCGCAGAATACGCCGTCAGCTTCCTGCCCAAGATCAAGCTTGAAGTTGCCGTTGATGCACCACTTGTCGATAAGGTGGTGGAGGCCATCAGTGCTGCTGCCCGCACTGGCCAGATCGGCGATGGCAAGATCTTCGTCACCAGCATTGACAAGGCTGTCCGCATCCGCACCGGCGAGCGTGACCGCGATGCCCTTTAAGCTTTCCGTTATCAGGAGTTTTTCCCCCATGTCTTTATCGACTCCCATGTCTTCATCAACCATTCTCCGGCGTATGGCCGCCGTTCTGGGTATTCTTGCCCTTTCTGCGTTACCGGCGCTGGCACAGGCGGTCACACCTCCCGTGCCCAACAAGGGCGATACAGCATGGATGCTGATTGCCACGGCGCTTGTCCTGATGATGACAATCCCCGGCCTTGCGCTTTTCTATGGCGGGCTTGTCCGCACCAAGAACATGCTGTCGATGCTGACGCAGGTCTTCGCCATCGTCTGTATTGTCTCGCTGATCTGGGTCACGGTTGGCTATTCGCTGACCTTTACCGGCGGCGGTTCGCTGAATGATTACATCGGCGGCTTCTCCAAGGCTTTCCTGAGGGGCATTGATCCGAATTCGGTCGCTGCCACATTCTCGAATGGTGTCTACATTCCGGAATATATCTTTATCGCATTCCAAATGACCTTTGCCTGCATCACGCCAGCACTGATCGTGGGTGCATTTGCAGAGCGGATGAAGTTTTCGGCGCTTATCCTGTTCACGGTTCTCTGGGTTTTCGTGGTCTATATCCCGATCGCTCACATGGTCTGGTATTGGGGTGGACCGGATGTGATGGGCGACGCTGCAAAAGCCGTCATTGCTGCTGGTACGGACGTTGCGAAGAAGGCCGCGGCGGAAGCAAAGCTTGCCGAAGTCACGGCGGATGCAGGCCTCATCTACAAATGGGCTGCGCTCGATTTTGCAGGTGGCACGGTTGTCCACATCAATGCCGGTGTTGCCGGTCTCGTCGGTTGCTTCGTTCTGGGCAAGCGTGTCGGCTTTGGCAAAGAGCTGATGGCACCCCATTCGCTGACGCTCACCATGGTTGGTGCAGCCCTGCTCTGGGTTGGCTGGTTTGGCTTCAATGCAGGTTCCAACCTTGAAGCTAATGGTGTTGCAGCACTGGCAATGGTGAACACTTTTGTCGCTGCTGCCGCTGCTGGTGTCGCCTGGCTCTTCATCGAATGGGCGGCCAAGGGCAAACCATCGCTGCTGGGCATGGTCTCCGGCGCGGTCGCTGGTCTCGTCGCTGTCACGCCGGCCTCCGGGTTTGGCGGACCGATGGGCTGCATCGTGCTGGGTCTTGTTTCTGGCGTGCTGTGCTACCTGTTTTGCACAACCATCAAGAACGCCTTCAAATATGACGATTCACTGGATGTCTTTGGCATTCATTGCGTTGGAGGTATTCTTGGCGCGTTGGCAACTGGCATTCTCGTCAATCCGGATCTGGGTGGTGTCGGCATTCCTAACTATACCGCAAAGCCCGGCGAACTCGCAGTGGGTGCCTATGTCTTCGCCGATGCCTTCCTGGCCCAGGTCAAGGCTGTGCTTCTGACCATCGTCTGGTCCGGTGTCGGTTCGTTCATTCTCTACAAGATTGTCGATGTCATCGTCGGATTGCGCGTCACCATGGAGCAAGAGCGCGAAGGTCTTGATATCGCTGAGCACGGAGAGCGTTCCTACAATTACTGATCCATCCCCCTGGCGTGACGCATCAACCTAGCGTCAGTGTCATGATTTCCTCCTGAACTGAGGGCGAAGGCAAAATCCTTCGCCCTCTTTTTCGTCTGGAGACGATTGTGATCGTAACAGGGATAATCCTGTTTAACTCTATGTTTTATCGCGGTTTTATTCACAATATCTGTGTCAATTTCGCGATAGAAAACCTGGGCATGTCAAGAATGTGACTCGATCTTTTAACCTCTTGCCAAGGTTAAACGTGCCTTTAACCGGCATCCTGTACTCTGCACATTGGTGACAATCCTCTGGACCTTTTCTCCCGGAGATTTGCCTGCCGTTTGTGTTGCGTATCAGTGATGAGTCTGCCGATGTCGACGTCCAGAAGGCCAATCGAGCGTCCCGTATCCGTTTCAGGGGTCGTGCGGGAATCCGTGCGGGATATCCTCAAGGATATAGCCCGCAAGCGCTTCACTGAAATTGCAGGCATCGTGCTGGTGGCAATCGTCATTGCCCTCACCCTCGCGCTTGTATCCTGGTCTGTACGTGATCCAAGCTTCAATCACGCTGTCGATGGCCCGGTGCGCAACTGGCTGGGCCCGTTTGGCGCAGTGGTTTCCGATATCGCCATCCAGCTCTTTGGCATTGGCATTCTTGCCGTGATGTTTCCAATCCTGCTGTGGGGCCTGACACTGGTGAAGCACCGTGGTGTCGACAGGTTCCCGCTGCGCCTTGCATCCTTCGTGATCGGGGTTTTCTCGGCTTCCGCCTTTGCTTCGCTGTTGCCAAGAGCCGATAGCTGGCCGTTGCCGACAGGCCTTGGTGGCGCAGTCGGAGACGGCATCGAGAGACTTCCGCTGCTTATTCTGGGTTCGGGCGGCCTTGCCAAGATGATTGTGGCGTTGGTCTTTCTGGCGGCTGCGATCATTGCATTGCATTTTTCGGTTGTTCGTGACCGGCGCAACCAGCAGGATGAACATGACGAGGACACCAGATCACGGCGCCATTCCGATCTGGACGAGGATGAATTCAGGGACGATGAACCAAGCCGCGCCCTCGTTGTCGTCGGTGCTGCCATCCATGGTGTGATGGCTGTGAGCCGGGCGGTTGCCCGTTCGGCCCGGTCTTTGAAAAATGGCGCAGGCCGCAAGATCGCCAGTGGCACACGCCAGATGGTTGAAAAGGCCACGCGCGATGATCAGACGGCGTATGCCATGGCAGGCTCTGCTTCCCAGCCCGCTGGTATGGCCTATCCGGGCCAGCGCCGGGAACCGGTCATGCAGCGTGAACCTGTGGTGATGCGCGAAACCATGTCGGAGCTTTCCGCTCCCGTTTATCGCAGGGGTGTGGCTGCCGCGGAGTCAAATGCGGCGATACCCGCAATCCCGAAAGCCATTCCTGCGGTCCATGCACCGGCCTCCCAAGCGACCAGTGAAACTGCGCAATCCGCAGGGTACGGCGCGGCTGTCATGGCCCTTCAGATGGCAGCCAAGCGTCGTCTTGGTCTTTTGAAAGAAGCGCCAGCCCAGCTTCAACCTGCCGTTATTGCGACGGGCTCTGACAATGCCCGGCCGGGTGAACGCGCGGCCATCGAGGCTTTGCAGATGGCAGCACGACGGCGTCTTGGCGTCCAGCATCTGCAGCCCGTTTTTGAAGAGGAGCCAATGCAAGATGCTGTGATTCACGAAGCCGCAGCCGCTCCCGCTGTGCGCGGAACAGGCCGCGTGTCGCAACCTGCGGTCCCGGTGAAGCTCGGCAAGCGCGAGACCCGCGAAGCCCAGCCCGATCTGCTGGGTCGTGATACCTATGAACTGCCGCCGCTTTCGCTTCTCAATGAGGCGAAGCGCAACACGGTCATCACGATTTCCGAAGATGCGCTGGAGCAGAATGCGCGTCTGCTGGAAGGTGTTCTGGATGATTTCGGCGTCAAGGGCGAGATCATCAATGTGCGGCCCGGTCCGGTCGTGACGCTGTATGAGCTGGAGCCCGCACCGGGCACCAAATCCTCCCGCGTCATAGGCCTTGCTGATGATATTGCCCGCTCCATGTCGGCGATCTCGGCCCGCGTTGCCGTGGTGCCCGGCCGCAATGTCATCGGTATCGAACTGCCGAACCAGCGTCGCGAGACGGTCTATTTCCGCGAATTGATCGGCAGCCAGGATTTCGAGAAATCACCCCACAAACTGGCGCTATCGCTGGGCAAGACCATCGGCGGTGAGCCTGTGATCGCGGAACTTGCAAAAATGCCGCATCTGCTGGTGGCGGGCACCACTGGTTCCGGCAAATCCGTCTGCATCAACAGCGTGATTGCCAGTCTGCTCTTCCAATTTACACCGGACCAGCTTCG
>JANNRX010000216.1:0-3970 GCA_031401875.1 Hyphomicrobiales bacterium
GAACCCATTACTATGGCGCGCCCTACGGGAGTCGAACCCGTCTTCCCAAAATGAAAATCTGGTGTCCTAACCGATAGACGAAGGGCGCTTGCCGCAAGCCGAAGCATAGGCGACTTGGCGCGTATAGAGGCCTCGCGGCGAAGGTTCAACACCAAATTCACAATCCCTGTGAATTTTTACGGATTGGCAAATAAACCGGGCCGGATTCGGCCCAATACAAGGACCGTGACGGTTTGAATGGTTTCGCGATTCAGAGTGGATCGGCGATATCCACCAGACGCAGGTCAACCCGCTCGCGCCCGCCCCAGCGATCCACCTGCAAGCTTCCAGCCAGATGCACATTGCGGCCCTTGCGGGCGAGCAGGGCATCGCCCAGGGGCTGCCCTTGGGCGCGGAAGGCGATGCCCTGCGCCGTTACGCCGTCACTGCCTCGAAAGCGCAGCCGCAGATGCGCGGTCCCCATGGGGATCACCTCTGTCAGCAGATGGGCTGGCAGCACGAACAGGGGCTCGGCATTGCCTTGCCCGAAAGGCCCGGCGCGGGCGAGATCATTGAACATGTCCATCGAAAGGCCACCTGATGTGAGGGCTGCATCGATCAGGATATCATCCCTGCCCTTTCCGGCGCGGATATCCGCACCAAGGCGCTCATCCAGAAAGTCCTGCAAGGGAGCCAATCCATCCTGGGTCAGCGTCAGACCTGCCGCCATGGCATGCCCGCCCCCTTTGATGATAAGGCCAAGATCGGCGGCGGCTTTGATGGCGCGCCCGATATCAACCCCCGCGACAGAACGGCAAGAACCAACCCCTACGATGCCAACCCCTTCGATGCCGCCCCCTGCTATGCCAACCCCTCCTATGCCGCCCCCGACTATCCCTGGGCCCTCCGTCTTCTCTTCATCCCAGGCGATGGCGATGGCGGGGCGGCGGAAGCGGTCCTTGAGACGCGAGGCGACAAGTCCCACAACACCGGGGTGCCATTCGGCGGAACCAGCGACAACCACCGGCCGCTCACCATGGAAAGCTTCAAAAGCGCGAACCATATCCTCCGCCTGCTGGAGCGTGATCTGTTCCAGCGCTTGCCGTTCGCGGTTGAGGCGGTCCAGCTCCGCGGCGATGCGGCCTGCCTCAACCGGATCATCCGTTGTCAGCAGCCGCGCACCCAAAGCGGCATCGCCGATGCGGCCACCGGCATTGATGCGCGGGCCCAGCAGAAAGCCCAGATGATAGGCCTCCGGCGGCTCCTTCAGGCCTGCTGCGTCCATCAGCGCCGCAAGGCCCGCCCTGCCCCGCTGGCGCATCACCTTGAGGCCCTGCCGCACGAATGCGCGATTGAGGCCAGTCAGCGGCACCACATCCGCGACAGTCCCCAGCGCCACGATATCGAGCATCCCCATCAGGTCAGGCGGTGCGTGGCCGGCGAAGAGGTTTTGCTCCCGCAGGCGCCGGTTCAGCGCCACCAGCGTCATGAACACGACACCGCAAGCCGCAAGCTTGCCGAGTCCTGAAAGATCATCCTGCCGGTTGGGGTTCACGATGGCGATGGCGTCCGGCAGGGTTTCGCCCGCCAGGTGATGATCGAGCACGATGGTATCCAGCCCGATACGCCTGGCCTCGCCCAACGTCTCATGGCTGGAGATGCCACAATCAACGGTGACAAGGAGGTCGGCCCCCTCCTCCTTCAGCATACGGATGGCGGGGCTGTTGGGGCCGTACCCTTCCGTGATGCGGTCCGGGATATGGATGCGCGTCTTCAGGCCAAGAGCCGTCAGATAAAGCGCCAGCAGCGCGGCGGATGTCGCGCCATCCACATCGTAATCGCCGAAGATCGCAACGTACTCTTGCCGCTGGATGGCAGCAACGAGCCGGTCAGTGGCCTTGTCCATATCCCGCAAGACGGAGGGGTCCGGCATCAGATGGCGCAACGTGGGTTCGAGAAAATGCTCGACATCGGCACTGACAACACCGCGCCCTGCGAGGACCCGCGCAAGACTGTCACGCAAGCCATTGACCTGGCTGATGGTCATGGCTTCGCGCTGGGCTGCGGCGTCGAGGCGATCCACCCAGCGACGACCGGTGAGGGATCGGCTGATGCTGAGGAAGGACGTGCCGGTCAAGGATTTGCCGGTCAATGCCGGTTCAATCCAGAGAAAACTTGCTCAACTCCCGGTGTTCGCCCTGAATGCGGCGCACGGTGCCGGTGAGCGAACGATAGATGATCGTCTCGGTCTCGACGATGTTGCCCCTGAAACGCACGCCCTTGAGCAACGAACCGTCTGTGACACCGGTGGCAGCAACAACCGTATCGCCCGAGGCCAGCTCCGAGAGGTCGTATTTCTTCTTCGGGTCAAGGACGCCCATCTTGAAGGCACGGGCGGCTTTCTCGGGTGTGTCGAGAATGAGACGCCCCTGCATCTGGCCACCGACACAGCGCAAGGCACCCGCTGCCAGCACGCCTTCCGGCGCACCGCCAATGCCGAGATAGATATCGATGCCAGTGAGTTCTGGCTGCGTTGTCTGGATAACGCCAACCACGTCGCCATCGGTAATCAGGCGGATAGCACAGCCGATCTTGCGCAGTTCCGCGATCAGCCGGGAATGCCGCTCACGGTCCATCACCAACGCGGTGATCTCGCCGGGCTTCACTCCCTTGGCTTTGGCCAGCGCGTGAATATTGTCCGTGGGTGAGGCATCAAGATCGACAACGCCTTTCTTGTAACCCGGCCCAATGGCGATCTTGTCCATGTATACATCGGGCGCGTAGAGCAGCGTTCCGGCTTTTGCCATGGCCATGACGGCAATGGAGCCCGGCATATCCTTGGCACAGAGCGTGGTTCCCTCCAGCGGGTCCACGGCGATATCAACTTTGGGGCCCTTTTTGGTGCCCACCTTCTCGCCGATGAACAGCATGGGTGCTTCGTCACGCTCGCCCTCGCCGATGACAATCTCGCCATCGATCGGCAGGCGGTTCAGCTCGCGCCGCATGGCATCCACAGCCGCCTGATCCGCCGCCTTCTCGTTGCCATGGCCACGCAGACGCGCGGAAGCGACAGCTGCGCGCTCTGTGACGCGCACAAGTTCCATGGTGAGAATGCGTTCGATAATCTGATTTTCGGAAACGACGAGATCGACCATGGAATCCTCTGCGGTGCGTGTTGTTCATCGCCCGTAGCGGATGCAGCGGCGGGTGACAAGCAAAGCCACCCGTAACGCGCCGTTACTTCGTGTAAACCGACCGATCCGCCGTGACAGCTCCCTTGACGAGGATCACTTTGGTTTCATCGCCGCGAATGGCAAAATCATTGTCATTGATCAGCATCAGGGTGCCGTCTCCCAGAAACGCAATGCCTTCAATCTTTTCCGGCGCGTCTTTGATTTCCTTGAAGCTGTCAAAGCGCAAAGTCTTGGTCACAGCTACAATATCGGTACCCGCAAGATCATTGCTGGCTTCGAGTGAAGGCCGGGTCGCCGCATCGTCCCACTTGCTGCCCAGGATGTTTGTGGCTCCGGCCAGGTTGATCTCGTGCAGCTTGGTGGTCTTCTCCGTGCGCTCCAGCACCAGCAGGCGGTCCATCCCCAGCGCCGACATTTCCGATATGCGCGGATCATTCTGCTTGTCGGAAGGGTCCGCGCCAAAGCTCATGGGGTCATCGAGGCGATAGACATATTCGCCAACTAGCTTGCCAGTCGCGCGCTCAATCTTGAAAATGCGTGAGTTTTTGGCGTTCTGGTAGGTACGCGCATCGGGATTGGCGAGCGGGTTCTGGAGGATCGTGTAAAGGAACTGCTCATCCGGTGAGATGGCAATGGCTTCAAAGCCGCGATTACCGGCGCGCTTCGAGAGCACGGCAGGCAGATTGGCAACAATTTCGGCTTCCGAGGCCTTGTAATCCTCCGCAGCATCCATGGGCAAGGTTGCGAATTATACGCTCGGCATTGGTTCGGGTGCACATCGTCATCCCTCCGACCCT
>JANNRX010000217.1:0-3755 GCA_031401875.1 Hyphomicrobiales bacterium
TGGTCGAACTCAGCAGCCTTGGCTTCCATTGCGGCCGTGACATCGCGCCCACCTTCGCCCATGATCCGGGCGATATCGATGGCGCGCTTCGACAAAGCCTCGTTGAGCTGCAGGCCCCGCCGTTCAAGGCCGGTATCCACCCTGGAGATCAGATCATCAAATGAGCCCGAAAGCGCCGACGCACGTGTGGCAGCAGTCTGCTCGAACAGGGCGGTCTGCTGGGTCAGATCCTGCGTCAGCTGACCGGAATAGGTCTCAAGCCGCACCATCAAACCATCGCCATGGGTTGTCATCAGGGTTTCGACGTTCTGCAAGCGCTGGCCGACAGTTTCATCGAAGGTCTGGAGCCGCTGGGTGAGGCCATGGGAATGCGCCTCCAATGTGCCAGAAAGGCCACGGGCATTTTCCGAAAGTGCTTCATTGACGCGATTGCCCTGCGTTGCGATGGCAAGAACCACATCCTTGCCCGTTTCGGCAAGGCGGGCCCTGACCTGATCCGCATGTCCTTCAAGGCGGGTTTCAATATCGCCAGCATGCGTCTGAAGCAGTGTTTCGGCCTGCTTCGTCTGACTGCTGATAATCGCTGCAATGACCTGCCCAGTGCCTTCAAAGGCGCTCTTGGCATGGCTGACCTGTTCAGAAATCAGCGTGGCGGCTTGCTGGCCGGTGGCTGCAAGACTCTCTTCCAGAGATTTGCCATGGACCGTGATTGAATCATTGATGCGGTCGCTGGTATCCACCAGACGTGCCGCGAGGCTGTCACCGCGGGATGTCACGGTATCAGCAATGCGTGTTCCCGTTTCTTCGATACGCTGGGTTACTTCGCTGCCACGCAGGCCAAGTTCGATGATCAGGCTTTCTCCGGTGGCACGCATGGTGGAGTTGACGTCGGCGGAGCGGTCCGTCAGCGTGCTGATCAGGCCCTCACCAGTTTCGCGCATGGTACTGTTCACCTCGGTGGAGCGTTGCGTGAGCGTGCTGATCAGGCTTTCGCCTGTTTCGCGCATGGTACTGGTCACTTCGGTGGACCGGTCAGTGAGCGTGCTGATGAGCGCCTGGCCTGTTATTTCGAGGGCGCCACTCACCGTCTGCGCGCGTTCAGTGATCGCGTTGACAAGCGCATTTCCGGTGTCGTTCAAGGACGCATTGACCGTCTCGACGCTTTCGCTGAAGCGGCTGGTCACGGTGTTGCCGGTGCTTTCGATTTGTGCGGTCACGGTATGGCCGCGATCAGCAATCTCTGCCACGAGTTGCGCGCCACTGTCGCTGATGGTCCGGGTGACTTCTGCGCCAGTGTAGGCGATCCTCTCGTTGAGCTCGTGACCACGGTCAGAGATCTCTGCAACAAGCTGCGCGCCGCTTTCTGTAATGGTGCGTGTAACATCAGCACTGGTGGTGGCAATCTTGTCGTTGACGCTGTCTCCCGTCATGGACAGGCGCTCGATAAGATCGGAGGAGCGCGTCGAAATCTGGTCGATCATGTCATCGCCAACGCGTGAGAGCGACAGGGTGATCTGCTCGCGCCGTTCATCCAGTGCAGAGGTCACACGCTGGCCTGCATCCGAAACCGAATCCGTGATGCGCTGCGATACGGTCTGCAAATCGCTGGAGAGATTGTCATGCGCGCCCATGATGGCGGTACGAACCGACGAGGCACTGTTGTTGATGGCCTCACGCTGGTTGGCCAATTCATCCAGCAGCATGCGGATTTTCAGTTCGTTGTCGGAATAAGAGCGTTCGAGCTGCGAGACTTCGCTATGAACCAGGGCCTCCAGTTCGCTGGCCCGCGCAACAGCCCGCTCGTTGCCGTCGCCCATGGAGGCCACTTCGCGGCGAATGGCTTGTCCCAGCGAGAAAACCGAATCCGAGGCAATGGCTTCTGGCTGCGACAGACGCAGCACGGCTTGCGTCATGGCACGGGCAGCAATGCGCATTTCCTGCGCGCGGCGCACCATGCTGGCAATACTGAACATGAAGACGACAGGCAGGAATGCCGCTAAGGCAATTGCTGCCACACTCGGCAGATTGTTCGGAGAAAAATAGCCACCTGATTGCTGGATCGCTGCATCATAAACGGTCAGCACGGCATAGGCCACGATCGACAGCCAGCCCAGAGAGAGCAACGCTGCAATCCAGACGGGAGCGCTTGAGGCCTTTTGCTGCATGCCGGCCAGCATCACGGTGCTGTTCAGACGGTCATCATTGGCGGCAAATGCCGGTGGCGCAATGGCAGGTGAGGCAACGGGAACAACGACTGGATCAGGGGATTGATCCGTCAGAACACGGTCTGAAGCGTTTGCTGACGGTTCAGGAGCAACCTTAGACGGCACCGTTGCGGCTGTGGAAATCTCGGCCATGTCAGGCTTGGTGTCGACACGCGGCAATTTCAGCTTGCTGGTTTGAGCCTTGATGGTGACGCCTGCCGGCGATTTGCCGTTCAACGCTTCTTCAATGGCGGAGAAAGCGGCTTCCGCTGGATCGGGAGTCTTGTTTAGCTTGGCCATAGTTGCCTCATCTCGAAACATCGCATCGGAACCCTGCGGCTGTGTCTTTGGTCCTTCGTCCCTTGCGGGATGCCTCGAGAGTGACGCGAAACACAACTGCAACTTGATCCTGGCTCAGGGAGAACCAATGTCCTTTTTACCTGCGACGGAGGCAAGGCGCAAACATCCTGTTAATCTTTTGTAAAACTTCGTTAACGCGGATCGCCATGCGGTCAGCACGAAAAGTGTCATAGACGGGATTATGGCTTTAGAGTTTGGTAGAAACGCCCTGTTATAAGAGCAGGATGCAGGATCTTCTCGATATCGAACAGCTCCATGAACAGACCTTTCACGATGCGGATATCCGCCATGAAGTTCTGGGCATGTTTCAGCAACAGGTGCCCCTATTGCTTGCGGCCATGCAGGCGGGAACCGATCAACAGCGCGCTGATCTCGCACATCGGTTGATGGGATCATGCCTGGCAATCGGTGCCAGACCTCTGGCTGCGGCTGCGGCACTTGTGGAGCAGGAACCGGCGAATATGGCGGCACTTGGCGATGTCGAGCGCCTTCTGGACGCGACACTTCGCACGATTGCCGAATTTCTTGCAGCGTGATCTGTCATCACCTCTCGCCAGAACGGTTTCTCTCCGCTATTGAGCCTGAAAAAATCAGAGAAGAATTTCCAAGGATAGAGACGGATGCCAAAGATCACGTTCATCGACGCTCTGGGTACGGTTCGCACGGTTGAGGGCGAAGTCGGGGCTACGGTCATGGAGACCGCGATACGCAACAATATTCCCGGTATCGAGGCGGAATGCGGCGGAGCCTGTGCCTGCGCCACCTGCCACGTCTATATTGGGGATGAATGGTCCGGCAAGGTGGGCAAGCCTTCTCCGATGGAAGATGACATGCTGGATTTTGCCTTCGATGTTCGGCCCACATCGCGGCTGTGCTGCCAGATCAAGATGAAGGCGGATCTCGACGGCCTCACGGTGATGACACCCGCCAAACAGGGCTGACCGTCACTCCGCAGGTTGCGCCTTTGCAGGCACGGAAAAGATGGTCTCCAGGCCCTTTGACGGGTGCCTTGGCACCAGAAGGGCCAGAGAGAGAGAGCTTGTGGCGATGCCGCAGCCCAGCCAGAAGATGATCGACGGATCAGGCCTTTGCACGGCAAGAATCCCGAACACGACCGGGATGATCACCGCCATGATGTGATTGATGGTAAAGGCGACTGCCGCCGTGGGGGCCATGTCCTCGGCATCGCCG
>JANNRX010000218.1:0-2319 GCA_031401875.1 Hyphomicrobiales bacterium
CAGGTCGAATGGCAGCGAGTAACTGCGCAGCGTCTTCTGGTGACGGCGGTTGGCATATTCATGAAAGTAGGACATGGCCAGCTCGCGCAGGTTCCGGTACACCGGGTCGCGCCCGCGCAGCGGCACGCTGTTGGTCTTGGAGAGGGCCCCCCAGCAACCGCCGCGGCGGTAGATGGCAACGACGTGGTCGTAGTCGCGCAAGGCGGATGTGCTGTCGCCCGACCCGGCATGAACCCTCGCCCGCAGGATGCGTCCGTCGGGATGGTCCGGCTTCATCAAGGTACGCTTTTCCGAATACTCCGCTTCCAGCGGTTGCGCAAGGCTCCAAGATCATCGCCCTTCTGCAAGCGGTTTCCCCGTTCGAGCAGTTCCGTCAGATAGGTCTCGTAATCAATACCAGCGGCTTCCGCCCGTGATAGCCGGAACATCACGATGTCATGGGGGGCCGAGCGCCGGGCCTTCCTGAGTGCGGCTTTCCACTGGAAATAATTGCAGGCGTCTCCGTCACCCCATTCCGGCACATGCTCGGGAGGGGTATCCAGTGGAGGGCCACCATTGTGGTTGGCGGGATGGATGGTGGTGCGTTGAGGCTTTGATTCATCATCCATACTGTGGCAGCTTTCTGCTTGACTCTATTATATTGGAAAATATTCTCTAATTATGCACATCATACAAGAGCCTGTGAATTTTGACCAAAGGATCGCCCATCGTGTCAAAACGAAGCGGCTGGCGATGGATCTCACGATCGATATGCTGGCGGCGCGCTCGGGTGTTTCCCGCGCCATGATCTCGAAGGTCGAGCGCGCAGAGGTCAGCCCCACAGCCGTGCTGCTGGGCAAGCTCTCCAATGCGCTTGATGTCACCTTGTCCCAGCTCTTCAGTGACGACAGCGAAGAGGGACCGCTGGTGCGCGCCGCAACTCGGAAACCCTGGCGCGATCCCGCAACAGGGTACATCCGGCGCAATGTCTCGCCGGTATCGGCCCCGGTCGATATTGTCGAGGTGACACTACCTGCGGGGGCCTCTGTCACCCATGACAACGCGGTTCCGCTGCATCTGACGCAACTCGTCTGGGTCTTCGAGGGAAAACTGACACTCCAGATCGATGGAACAGCAAGCGATCTTGGAGTTGGCGATTGCCTTCAGATGCGACTGGACCGCCCGATCAGTTTTCAAAACCTATCCGGCGCGGATGTCCGCTACGCCGTCATTCTGGCAAGGGGAAGCCGATGAACCTCACAATCCGTTCGCTTGATCATGCGGAAGCACGAAGGGTGTTGCCTGCGCTCTCGGAATTGCTCGTCGATGCCGTGGCCAACGGCGCATCGGTCAATTTCATGGCAGGTTTTACCGTGAAAGAGGCTGACATCTACTGGACGAAGCAGATCGCCGGGCTGGAGGAAAACGACCGCATCTGGCTTGTGGCTGAAGCGGAAGGCGCCATCGTCGGCACGGTGATGTGTGTCTTCGTCCCCCAGCCCAACCAGCCTTTCCGGGCGGATATTTCCAAAATGCTGGTGCATTCCTCGCAACGGCGGCGCGGTATTGGTGCGTTGCTGCTGCAGAGGATAGAGGAAGAAGCGCTGAAGGTCGGAAAGACCTTGCTTGTGCTGGATACAGGTGCGGGAAGTGCGGGCGACAGGCTCTACACTCGCATGGGCTGGACGGCGATCGGCACAATTCCAGGTTATGCCTATACAACGGAAGGTAGGCTTGAGGCAGCGACGTTTTTCTACAAGCAACTCGCGCCAACGCCTGTCTGGAAGGGCTGATCAGGCCTGAAGTGCCTGCGCCACTTCCGCGATGATGGCTTTTGCCGCCTCTGCCGGATCCGCCGCCTGCGTGATCGGCCGACCGACAACCAGATGATCGGCCCCCGCGCGGATCGCCTCGCCCGGCGTCATCACGCGCTTCTGGTCACCCAGTGCTGCGCCTGCGGGCCGCACACCCGGCGTCACAATCTTAAGCGCGTGCCCGACAGTCTCGCGCACGGCGGCGATTTCCAGGGGCGAGCAGACAAGGCCCGCTGCATGGTTTTCCTGCGCTTGTCGCGCCCTGCGGCGCACAAGGTCCGCCACGCCCATGCCGTAGCCTGCGCGTGCCGCGTCATCCTCACTCATCGAGGTCAGCACACTGACGCCAAGAATACCCAGTGTTGAACCCTGCGCGCCAAGGGCTGCAGCGGCCAAAGTCTGGGGATAGGCATGCACCGTCATGAAATGGGCGCCGGTTCCTGCGATCTGCGCCGTGGCGCGTTCGATGGTGTTGGGAATATCGTGCAGCTTGAGGTCGAAGAAGACCTTCTTGCCCGCGCAGATC
>JANNRX010000219.1:0-5214 GCA_031401875.1 Hyphomicrobiales bacterium
ATGGCGACATTGCGGTTTAACCCCCCCCCCTTGGGGGGCGGGTGCCGAGAAAAGTGCGCGGGGTGGGGGCTACGCTGCCCTCTCCGGCTAGCTCGGCGCAACCCCCTCCCGACCCTGCGCTGACGCTCCGGGCCACCCTCCCCGCAAGTGGGGAGGGATGGGAGCCCACCGGTTAATTATGAGCCCGTTGGCATTATTTTGCCCCCGTCACCCGCCGCATCGTCAGGTTGATCCGTCCGCCTCTGGGCAGCAGATCGTTTGATCCCGCCATCACCCGGTCAACACCGTGGAAGCACAGCCGTGATGCACCACCGATCAGCAGGACATCGCCACTCTCCAAGGTGACGGATTGCGTGGGGTCCTGCCGCTTCATTCCACCGTAGCGAAACAGGCAGCTATCGCCGAGCGAGACAGAAAGCACTGGTGCTGTGAACTCCTGCTCATCACGATCCTGATGCAAACCCATTCGGGCTTTGCCTTCATACCAGTTGACAAGGCAGGCTTCGGCCGGATGTGCAAAGCCCGAAAGGCCTTGCCACGCGTCAAGCAGCGCTTCGGGCATGGGCGGCCAGACTGTGGCCGTCTCGGGATGGGTGGCCTGATAGCGATAGCCCGTGATATCCGAGACCCAGCCCAAAGGGCCGCAATTTGTCATGCGAACGGAAAATGGCGTGCCTGTCCTGGGCATCCGGGGTGTGAACAGGGGTGCAGCCTGGATGATGATCCGCAGCGCGGTGACGAGTTCCTGTTGCGCCTTCCGGCTGAAATACTCCCGATGCAGCAGAAGCCCCGGAGCCAGTACCTCCGGATCGCTCCGTTCGGAACAACCAAAAAGGCTCACGCCAGCTCTTCACGGGAGTGAATCGTTGAATCCGCGTTCAACCGATAGACAATTGGCACGCCGGTCGCCAACTCTCGGGCAATGATCGCCTCGCCGGACAGGCCCTCCATGGCCATGATCAGGGCGCGCAGCGAATTGCCGTGTGCGGCTACCAGCGTACGCTTGCCCGAAAGCACAACCGGCAGGATATCATGCACATAATAAGGCAGCACGCGGGCTGCTGTATCCCTCAGGCTTTCACCGCCCGGCGGGGGAATGTCATAGGAACGGCGCCACACCCGCACTTGCTCCGCGCCCCATTTCTTCCTTGCGTCATCCTTGTTGAGGCCGGAGAGCTCAAAGTAATCCCGCTCGTTCAGTGCAACATGGCGATGCGTGACCAGATCAGGCTGGCCAAGCGCGTTCAGCATGAGCTGGCAGGTCTTCTGCGCACGCTGCAATTCAGAGGTGAAAGCGACATCGAAGCCAAGCCCCCTGGCTTTCAGACGTTTCCCGGCAGCCTTTGCTTCATCCACACCAAGGGGTGTGAGATCGGGGTCTTTCCAGCCTGTGAACAGGTTCTTGAGGTTCCATTCGCTCTGGCCATGGCGGCAGAGCACCAGAAGATGCGTCATCAATCGTCCTCGTCTTCTTCAGTGGCGGAAGCTGGTGGCTGGGGCGCGTGCCGCGCCGCCTCGGCCACACCTGCGAAAGCCCTGTAAGTGATCAGCAGCAGCAGGACAAGCAGGCCCGACGCAATCACCAGAATCTTGAGAAGCACGAGGTCCGCACCGAAAAACCGCAACAGGGCAAGCCCCATCAGCAAAACAGCCGCGAAGCTATAGATGCCGCGCTTCATGCGGTTGTCAGGCATTGTGTTCAATCTGCCAGCCCGAGGACATCGGCCATCGAGAAAAGGCCCGGCTTGCGGCCACGGCCCCAGAGCGCGGCCTTGACCGCACCATTGGCGAAGTTATCCCGGCTTTCAGCGGAATGGCTGAGCGTGATGCGCTCACCCGGTCCCGCGAACACCACGCTGTGCTCACCCGCCACCGTGCCGCCGCGCAAAGAAGCAAAGCCGATATCGCCCGGCTTGCGTGTGCCATGATGGCCATCGCGCGCCTTGTCCATATGGTCTTTGAGCGCAATGCCACGCCCTTGCGCTGCCGCTTCGCCAAGCAGCAGAGCCGTGCCCGAAGGCGCATCAATCTTCATGCGGTGATGCATCTCGACGATCTCGATGTCGTAATCGAGATCAAGCGCTTTCGCCGCCTGTCTGACCAGTTGCGCCAGCACATTGACCCCAAGGCCAAAATTGCCGGATTGCACCAGAATTGCATGGCGTGCCGCCGCGCGCAGTCTGGAAAAATCATCCGCGCTGAACCCTGTTGTGCCCACGATATGCACAAGCCGCGCCTGTGCTGCCAATCCCGCGAAACGGACAGACGCCGCGGGAATCGTGAAATCCAGAACGCCATCGGCTTGCGCGAAAGCGGCCAGTGGATCTGCGCTGAGCATGATGCCGGTCTCGCCTGCGCCTGCCAGTAGTCCGGCATCCTGCCCCAGCGCAGGCGAACCCTCGCGCTCGATGGCGGCGGCGAGGGTGACACCCTCGGACCGGATGACAGCGCGCACCAGCGCCTGTCCCATACGACCCGCAGCCCCCACGACGATGAGACGCATGGTGGACATTACACCTTCCTCATTCCGGCTGAGGCCCGTCATAGCCACCAACGATCACGAGATCGACGGGGCCGACATCCTTCAGATGCTCAAGCGCAGCCTGATATTCTGGCGATTCGTAGCAAGTGACCGCCGTCTCGTAGCTCTCGAACTCGACAACCACGTTATGCTTGCGCGGGGTTCCCCTGGCCACCTTGCCAGCCGGGCCTCGCACGATGAACCTGCCGCCAAACCTGGCGAAAGCCTTGCTGTTGAGCACCCTGTAGCGGTCATAGGCCTCGGCGTTGTCCACATCGACGCGGGCGATCCAGTATCCCCTGGCTTGCTTGTCAGCCATTACGCCCCCTCGACGATGACGATATCAAGTTCGCCTGCACCTTCCCGCAATTTGCGTGCAGCGGCGTATTCTGGTGAAAAGGCATAGGTCTTGGCCTGTTCATAGCTCTCGAACTCAATCACCACATTGCGGGCGCGTCCTTCGCCTTCAGCAATTGTCATCTGCCCGCCGCGTGCCAAAGGCGTGCCACCATATTGCTTCATCGCCGCACCAGCCGCAGCGGCATAGAGAGCCCATTGCGTGGCGTTGATGACCTTGCCGCGCGCGATCACATATCCCTTTGGCATCCTGGTACCCTTCCATTTCCGAGATTTTCAGAATGCGACGCAGAGCGACGCGATGCAACAAGGCAGACGGGTCTTTGTCGGAAAATTTATGCGGCCTGCGCTTGCGTGGCACCGACAAGGCGTCGGGCTTCCGCAGCACTCATGGCTTCACCAAAAGCATAGCCTTGGCCATATTCGCAGCCCATCTGATACAATTCCACCGCATCCGATTCGGTTTCCGCACCCTCCGCCACAATCTGCATGCCTAGATCATGCGCCATGGCAATGATTGACCGCAGGATGACAGGGCGAGAGCCCTTTGCTGAAGGCCTTACGAAAGACGGGTCAATCTTGATCATGTCGAAGGGAAAGCGTTGCAGATAGGCCAGGGATGAATAGCCCGTACCAAAATCATCGAGCGAAAGACCGGCGCCCAGATCTTTCATTTTTTGCAGCATCCGTGCGGCATATTCCGGATTCTCCATCACCAGACTCTCAGTGAGTTCAAGTTTCAGGGTACCGCTTTTGACCGGGGCGCGTGACAGCACTGCCTTGAGATCATGCAGCAAATCATGCCGCAGGATCTGGCGGCTCGAAACATTGACGCTGGCGAAAATCGGCGGTTCCACATCCAGCGCATGCTGCCAGACGCCAAGCTCCCGCGCCGTGCGCTCTAGCAGGAACACACCAAGATCGACAACCATTCCGGTTTCTTCGGCAATGCTGATGAAGTCCTTGGGTGAAATGCGCCCGAGTCGCGGATGATCCCAGCGCAGCAAAGCCTCGAACCCGGCAATGGTACGGTCCTCCAGCCGAACGATCGGCTGGTAAAAAACCTTCATCTCGCCCCGTTCCAGCGCCCGGCGCAGATCATTTTCCATGGCAAGACGGTCTGGCTTGAGGCTGCGCATGGATGGACGGAACACCTCGATACGGTCGCCGCCAAGACGCTTGGCATGCGCCAGCGCGATTTCCGCGCCCTTGAGCACATCGTCACGGCGCGTGTCACCCTGCTTGTCGAAGAGCGCAATGCCCACGGAGGAGGTCACGATGATCTCGCGATCCGCAAATGACATGGGCGCATTGACGGCGCGTCTGACCAGATCAGCAAAGGCTGTGATACGCTCGGGCTCCCGTTCAGACATCAGTATGATGGCAAAATTATCACCGCTCAACCGTGACAGTGTATCCTGCGGGCGCAGCAACCGTCCCAGACGTCGGGCAATATTGAGCAAAATTGAATCACCCACCGCAAAGCCGACGTTCTCATTGACCTGCTTGAAGCGATCAAGATTGAGCATCAGTACCGTGGGCCGTATCGCATCATCGGTACGTGAAAAGATCAATGCCGCATCCAGCCGGTCCATGAACAATTCGCGGTTGGGCAAGCCTGTCAGATTGTCATGTACCGCATCATGCAGCAGCCGTTCTTCCGACGTCTTGATGCCTGTGATATCGGACATTGTACCGACAACACGCACGACTTCGCTGTCGTCACCGACCACCGGGCGTGCTTTCAGCGAATACCATAGAAATTCGCCTTCAGCGGAACGAAGCCGGAAATCCAGCGCAATGCGCCCGCGTCTTTGATCCAGAATGGCATCGAGGGTGGCACGGTATCGATCCCGGTCCAGCGGGTGGATCACATCCATCCAGGGAGCGGCCCCGCTTTCAAGCGAGCCGCGCTTGAGATGCAGCTGTTGTTCAAGCTCGGGACTGACATAGATGCGGTCGGCCTGCACATCCCAGTCAAAGACGATTTCGCCCGAACCCGTCAGTGCCAGTGCCTTGCGCTCGGAATCGGAAACCAGCCCTTGCGCGATGGCGCCTCCCGCAAAGGCATGCTGCACCACCGTAAAGCCGATCAGCATCACAATCAGTACGATGCCGCCCAGCAGCGCCGGTCCGGTGATCTCGTTGGCAAGCCGTCCGTAGACCGCAATGGCGGCAGCCCCCACCCAGGCCATCAGCAACATCCAGGTCGGCACCAGCATGATGGCCCGGTCGTAACCAAGCGTGGCAAGATACGCGATCAGCACCAGTCCGATTGCGGCGGCAACCGCGATGGAAATGCGCGCAACGCCCGCCGCGACCGGCGCATTGAACAG
>JANNRX010000220.1:0-3081 GCA_031401875.1 Hyphomicrobiales bacterium
CTTTTCGAACGCCGATGGTCTCAAAACCGGGTCTCGACCGGGCAGACGCCCGCCCTTCGACCCGCTTCTGGCCCCTCAGCGCCCGAAAAACCATCAAATACATGAGATTAATAGGTCCTGACCCTAAACTGTTTATGCAAGCTATCTTTTTCAGGCCGTTGCCTGAATGCGCACCGGCACGGGCGCTGGTGCCGGCATGGCATGCCTCACCCGCATCTGCTCATCGAGCATCCGGGTAATTGCATCCGCGGATGTGGGCGGCGAAAACAGATACCCTTGCAGATAATGGCATCCGATGGTGCGCAGGAACTGATGCTGCGCACTGGTTTCCACGCCCTCCGCTGTGACTTTCATGCCAAGGGCGCGCGCCATGGCGACAAGAGCCTGGATGATTGCGGCGGACTGGAGTGAATCTGATTTGTCGACGAAGGATTTATCAATCTTGAGCTTGTCGATAGGAATCCGCAGAAGATAACTCAGACTCGAATAACCGGTTCCAAAATCATCCAGCGCGATCCGCACTCCCCCTTCGCGCAACTGGTTGATATTGGCGGTCGCCATATCAAAATCCTTGATGAAGGCGGATTCCAGAATTTCAAGCTCGACACGGTCATGCCTGATGCCGACCCGGGCGATCAACGCCAGAACATGACGCGCGAAATCCGGGTTGCGAAACTGCGTTGCGGTCACGTTGATGCTGACGGAGAGATCGGGCCAGCGCAATGCCTGCCGACAGGCCTCTTCCATCACCCACCAGTCCAGCTCTTCACGCAGCGCAACTGTATCGTAGTGGCGAAGCAATTCACCCGCACTCAGGCGTCCGCGCGTGGGGTGCTCCTGACGGATGAGTGCCTCGACGCAGGCAATCGTCTTTCCATCGGCGGTCAACTGAGGCTGGAACAGCAATGCAAGCTGTGATCGCCGGATCGGCCCTACCATCTCTTTGTCAGACACAATGCCCTCATCATTCGCCATTGGAAGCATAGCCAAACACAGGGACGTTGCGAAGCCGTTACCCGAACAGCGGAAAAACAATCATTCTTGAGAATTGCCCGCTTCTGTCGCACTCCAGAGCGTATTGAGATCGAAAGCGTGCATATCCTGCAACAGCTCGATGAAACATTCCGTCATGTGGTCAATGGACTTCTGCCCCTTGGCAGCCGTCGCCAGTGCGGCATCGCCCACTGTGCCTTGAGGGTTCAGATCCTGCGCAATCCAGCCGAACGCGTTCGCACCATGGGCGCGCAACTGCTTGTGTTTTTTCACAAGTGTCTCCTGCAAAGAGGCGAATGTCCTGGCCTTGCTCATCACCACCCGGTCAGGAGCCAGTGCCAGCATCACCGATGTCTCCATTTCGCCGCCGTGGATGCCGAACTGTTGCTCGAATTCCGTGAACAATCCAGCGGGCTGGCCAAACCGTGCCCAGCTCGCAGAAACGCAGAGCATGTCGCAGCGCAAACGCAAGGCGCGGGCCACAATATCATTGACCGCAATATTGCCGCCATGGGAATTCGCCAGCACCAGCTTGCGGATGCCCGCCCGCGCGACGCTCTCGCCGATCTCCGTCAGCACACGCACAAGGGTATCGTAGCCCAGCGTCAGGGTGCCGGGTGAATGAATATGCTCATCGGATTTGCCAATGGTCTGCATGGGCAAAACCGTCACGGGCAAATCCGACGGAAGCTTTGCCAGCATCGCCGCAATCAGGCCTTGGTTGATCGTTGCATCGGTTGAAACTGGCAGATGTGGTCCATGCTGCTCGATGGCCGCGACAGGCAGAACCGCAATCCAGTCGCTTGTGTCCAAGGCAGAGAAGTCCGCCGTGGTCATGTCTTTCCAGAAGTGGCGGGGGAGTTTTGTCATGTCGCCCAATCCAGTGTGCGTATCAAAGTTCAGGCTTTAGGATTGTGAATCAGGTGCGCCAGACGCTCTATTGCAAGCGTGTAGCCCTGCGTTCCAAAGCCCGCCATCACGCCATCTGCCCTGAGCGACACATAGGAATGATGCCGAAAGGCCTCCCGCTTGTGCACCTGACTGATATGCACCTCGATCACCGGCGGTTCGAAGGTATTGAGCGCATCAAGAATGGCCACTGAGGTATGGGTGAAGGCGGCCGGATTGATGATGATTCCCGCAGCGGTTTCACGCGCCTCGTGGATCCAGTCGATCAGCTCGTATTCCCGGTTTGATTGATGAAACCGGATCTCAAGCTTGTGCGCCGATGCCGCCTTGCGGCAGGCCGCTTCCACATCAGCTATTGTCTCATGGCCATAGATATGGGGCTGGCGCTTGCCCAGAAGATTGAGATTGGGACCGTTCAACACATAGATGAGGCGAGACATGGAATCATTTCCAAAGCGAAAGGGTGGACGTTGCAATGCTGAAGGATAGCACCATCCAACGGATCTGTTTCAATGAAATTGCTGTTTGAATGTATTTGCCCATGCCGGCAACTGCGCCTGCGGGCTACCATAGGACTTGACGAACGCGATACGCTTCTGCTGCAAGGTTCACTGGTATTGCGGCGCAAGAACATCGTCTTGTCCACCAAATTTTCAGGAGTAGCATGAGCACAGGGTTATTCGATCTGACGGGCAAGACAGCGCTGATCACCGGCTCCTCCCGTGGCCTGGGGCGTTCCATGGCCGAGGGGTTTGCGGCAGCGGGTGCCAGGGTCATCATCAACGGCACCAATGCCGGACGGGTCGATGAGGCTGTTGCCGCCATGCATGCCGCCGGTATGAGTGTTGAAGGTGCGGTTTTCGACATCACCGATGAAGCAGCGATTACTGCGGCTTTCGACAGTTTCGATGCGAGAGGCATCGCCATCGACATTCTCGTCAACAATGCCGGAATCCAATTGCGCAGGCCCATGGTTGAGCTTGCCACAGACGATTGGCGCAAGGTGATCGAGACCAACCTGACCTCGGCCTTCGTGATCGGCCGCGAGGCCGCCAGGCGCATGATCCCGCGGGGCCATGGCAAGGTCATCAACATCGGCTCGCTGACCAGCGCACTGGCACGGGCCACGATCGCCCCCTACACCGTGGCGAAAGGCGGCATCAAGATGCTGACGCAGGC
>JANNRX010000221.1:0-16960 GCA_031401875.1 Hyphomicrobiales bacterium
CCGTGGTCCATGGGGGCAAGACCCAAAGGACAGAAGGATGCCCAGAAAGACGGACAGGAAGTCTATAACGCCGTGTGCGTTCTGATGGACGGCAGGATCGCCGCCGTGCGCTTCAAGAACGACCTTCCCAATTACGGCGTATTCGATGAAAAGCGTGTCTTCGACGCCGGACCGATGCCAGGCTCGGTCTCCATCAAGGGCGTACGGATCGGCATTCCGATCTGCGAGGATATCTGGGGGCCTGACGTTGTGGAATGCCTTGCCGAAACTGGGGCGGAAATCCTCATTGTGCCCAACGCCTCGCCCTACCGGCGCGGCCGCATGGAAGAGCGGCTCAACACCATCGTCGCCCGCGTCACGGAAAGTGGCCTGCCTCTGATCTATGTCAACCAGGTCGGCGGGCAGGATGAGCTGGTCTTTGATGGTGGTTCGCTAGGCCTCAACGCGGATCGAAGCCTCGCCTTCCAGCTGCCCGCCTTCGCGGAAACCATCGCGCTCACGACGTGGCGGCGCGAAAAGGGTAGCTGGATCTGCAAGGACGGCCCCGTCACGCCCGTGGAGGACGGCGACGAGGCGGATTACCAGGCCTGTGTGCTGGGCCTGCGCGATTATGTCGACAAGAACCGCTTCCCCGGCGTGGTGCTTGGCCTTTCCGGCGGCATCGATTCGGCGATCTGCGCCGTGATTGCGGTCGATGCGCTGGGCGCGGACCGCGTGCATTGCGTGATGATGCCGTATCTCTACACTGCACGCGACAGCCTTGAGGATGCGCATGCGCTCGCGGAAGCCACCGGCGTGCGTTATGATATCGTGCCGATCAAACCAGCCGTCGAAGGGCTTGAGGCCTGCCTCGCACCGCTGTTTGCGGGCCGTGAGCGCGACCTGACCGAGGAAAACCTGCAGAGCCGCGCGCGCGGCACCATCCTCATGTCGATCTCCAACAAATTCGGCCCCATGGTGGTGACGACCGGCAACAAGAGCGAGATGTCGGTGGGCTACTGCACCCTCTACGGCGACATGAACGGCGGTTTCAACCCGATCAAGGACCTCTACAAGATGGAGGTGTTCCGCCTCTGCGCCCTGCGCAACCGCTGGAAACCGGCATGGGCAAAAGGGCCTGCGGGCACCGTGATTCCGGAAAATATTCTGTTGAAACCACCATCCGCCGAGCTGCGTGAGAACCAGAAGGATCAGGATTCACTGCCGCCTTATGATATTCTGGATGCCATCCTCGTGCGCCTGGTCGAGCGCGAGATGCGCATTTCCGATATTGTCGCTGACGGCTATGAGATTGAGACAGTTCGCAAGATCGAACGGTTGCTGACCATCGCCGAATTCAAGCGCCGCCAGTCAGCACCCGGTGTGAAGGTGACGACCAAGGCCTTCGGCCGCGAGCGGCGCTATCCTATCGTCAACCGCTTCCGCGACCCCGGCACAGCGGCGCACAAGCCGGATGCCGCCATCGCGCCGGAGGTGGTGAAGGCGCAGACGGATGTGGTGGATTTCTGACCCTGAAATCAGGCGCCTGAGCGGATGTCCGGCAGAGCATTGGCGGAAACTATCAGGTTGCAGTGCCCATCAGGGATGGCGTTGACCGGCTCCAGCCAGCAAGCCGTGCCTTGGCGAAAACGCGCCCACTCCCGTGCCAGTTTGCCGCTGTCATCGCCCGGCGCACGGATGCGCGCCCGATGGCGATAGCCTGCCTGCGCAAGCACCGCCCATGACGCCTCACCTGCCGCGCGATTCTCGCTCTCAAACATGATCAGTGGCTGATGCGCGCCGAGGGTTTCGCTCAAGCCAGCGAAGACATCGCGCTCGAAACCCTGCACGTCGCATTTGATGAAGCCGATGCGGAGGTTCGTCGAGTTAAGATTCGCTGCGTGTTTGCGCAGATAATCGTCACCCCGGCGGACTGGTAGCGTCTTTTCTCTGCCGCCTTCCGCGAACGATCCTGAACCGTCATTTCCGGCCTCGGCAATCCCGAATGAGAGTTCTGCATCCCGATCAGCAAGGCCTACCTCGTGAACTGTGACATTCGCCAGCCCATTCATCAAGGCGTTGGCACGCAGCAGCGCCGCGACAGGCGGATTGGGCTCGAAAGCCAGGACGTGGGTGAATTGAGGTGCAAGCGCACAGCTGTGATTGCCGATATTCGCACCGATATCGAGCATCACGGTATCGTGCAGCCCTTCCGCTTCCGCTATCGCGCTGATCAGGGCAATCTCATCAGGTTCGTACAAACCACCAGCGCTGATGGCCAAACCAACATGCTCAGACGGGATGACGGCAAGGCGGGGATAGTGGCGGGCCGCAAGACGGCGATGCTGGCGCTTGATCAGGAATTTAATCGCGAGGTCAGTGAAGCGTCCAGATAGCCGGGTGAGTGGTGATAGGTGATTGGTGATTGGTGATTATGCTCATGATATATCTTTTACCATTGCAAGGCGTTTTTGGGCGCATAACCTGAGCACATGTTTAATCCATGCGGCCCCCAACCTTGCACCCGCTTCAACACTGTCGCATTTCGACTTGTCATGTCATTCCAGAACCGTGAAGCGTTAGCGGAATGGTATCAGGAATCCAGCATTGTTTCGCCGGAGGCAGCAGACTCATATCGCAAGAAGTCTTGTGTACTGGATCCCGGCTCTCGCAATCCGGCTCCGCCGGATGCGGTCCAGGATGACAAAGCCTGAGAGATTGCCCCCCGCCCCTTCCCTTTTCACGCTATCCATGTATAAGCGCCTCAGACCCGGCTGGACGACATCCCGGCCGGGCCTTTTCTTTCCCTCATTTTGACAGGAGTTCCCGATGTCGATTACTGCCGAGCGCAAAAGCGCGCTCATCAAAGACAATGCGGTCAAGGACACAGATACCGGTTCGCCCGAAGTTCAGGTGGCCATCCTGACCGAACGCATCACCAATCTTACCGAGCATTTCAAGAGCCATGTGAAGGATAACCACTCACGTCGCGGGCTGCTCAAGATGGTGTCGCGCCGCCGTACCCTGCTTGACTACGTCAAGCGCAAAGATGAGGCCCGCTACAAGGCCCTCATTACGAAACTCGGCATCCGTCGCTAATTTGCGTCTCCGAAGTTTTACACAAGCGCGTACCGTCCCATCGTGGCGGGCGACCTTTATCCGAAGCGTCGGCAATGGGGCCGTCGCATGCTGGCGGACACACAGATGATTGCAGCCATGGCAGGATCGCCGGACGTCAGGATGCGCTCAGCACCTGATTTCTCGCCGTCTTGCACATGGCTGTTATCGTTTGATCCTGCCGAAACCGCCGCCCCGGAATGTCCGAGGGCAGGCATGAAAGTCACTTAATGTTTGATCACCAGAAAGTCTCCATCAACTGGGGCGGCCGCAAGCTGACCCTCGAAACCGGCAAGATCGCCCGTCAGGCTGACGGCGCTGTGCTTGCCACCTATGGCGATACCATCCTTCTCGCCACCGTAGTTTCCGCCAAGGAGCCGAAAGTCGGCATCGATTTCTTCCCGCTCACTGTGAACTATCAGGAAAAGACCTTCGCAGCCGGCCGCATTCCCGGCGGCTACTTCAAGCGCGAGGGACGCCCCTCGGAGAAGGAAACGCTGATCTCCCGCCTGATCGACCGTCCCATCCGCCCGCTGTTCCCGCAGGGCTATCGCCATGACACGCAGATCGTCGTCACGGTTCTTCAGCATGATCTCGAGAATGACACCGACGTGCTTGCGATGGTGGCCGTTTCCGCCGCCCTCACGCTCTCCGGCATTCCTTTCATGGGCCCGATCGGTGCCGCCAAGGTTGCCTACATCAATGGCGAATATGTTCTGAACCCGATGATTGGCCAGATGGCGGACAGCGTGCTCGACCTCGTTGTTGCAGGAACTGAAGATGCCGTTCTGATGGTGGAATCGGAAGCCAAGGAATTGTCCGAGGAAATCATGCTCGGCGCGGTCGTGTTTGGCCAGAAGGGCTGGCAGCCCGTTCTCGAAGCGATCATCAAGCTCGCCGAGAAAGCCGCCAAGGAGCCGCGTGATTTCACCGCTCCCGATCATTCCGTGGTCGCGAAGGCCATCATGAAGGTGGCAGAGAAGGACCTGCGCAAGGCCTACAAGATCACCGAGAAGGCCAAGCGCTACGTCGCCGTCGACGCCGTGAAGGCGAAGGTGATGGAGGAGCTCTCCAGCGCCGAGCCCGATGGCAAGAAGACCTTCGACAAGGAAACCCTGAAAGGCCAGTTCAAGGACGCACAGGCCAACATCGTTCGCCTGAACATCCTCGACGATGGCATCCGCATCGACGGCCGCGATGTGAAGACCGTCCGCCAGATTGTTTCCGAAGTCGGCATCCTGCCACGCACCCACGGTTCGGCGCTGTTCACGCGCGGCGAAACGCAGGCACTGGTTGTGGCCACGCTCGGCACCGGTGACGATGAGCAATATATCGACAGCCTGGAAGGCACCAAGAAAGAGACCTTCCTGCTGCACTACAATTTTCCTCCCTATTCGGTGGGTGAAACCGGCCGCATGGGCTCGCCCGGCCGCCGCGAAATCGGCCATGGCAAGCTTGCTTATCGCGCCATCCGGCCGATGCTGCCTGCGCATCACGAGTTCCCTTATACCCTTCGCGTGGTGTCGGAGATCACCGAATCGAACGGTTCCTCCTCGATGGCCACTGTCTGCGGCACCTCTCTGGCACTGATGGACGCGGGCGTTCCGCTGAAAGCACCGGTGGCGGGTATCGCCATGGGGCTCATTCTGGAAGGCAAGCGCTTCGCCGTCCTGTCCGATATCCTGGGTGATGAAGATCATCTGGGTGACATGGACTTCAAGGTGGCCGGCACAACCAACGGCATCACCTCGTTGCAGATGGACATCAAGATCGCCGGTATCACCGAAGAGATCATGAAGGTGGCGCTGCATCAGGCCAAGGGTGGCCGCGAGCATATTCTGGTCGAAATGGCGAAGGCGCTCACCGGTGCCCGTGCCGAACTCGGCGAGCACGCACCACGCATTGAAACCATCAAGATCAATCCGGACAAAATCCGCGAAGTGATCGGCACCGGCGGCAAGGTGATCCGCGAGATCACCGAAAAGACCGGCACCAAGATCAACATCGAGGATGACGGCACCATCCGCGTTGCGGCCTCCGACGGCAATGCCATCAAGGCGGCGATGAACTGGATCAAGGGCATCGCATCTGATCCGGAAATCGGTCAGATCTACGAAGGCACCGTAGTCAAGGTGATGGAGTTCGGTGCGTTTGTGAACTTCTTCGGCTCCAAGGATGGCCTCGTCCACATCTCGCAGCTCTCGCAGCAGAAAGTGGCCCAGACCAAGGACATCGTGAAAGAAGGCGACAAGGTCAAGGTGAAGCTGATGGGCTTCGATGACCGCGGCAAGACCCGCCTTTCCATGAAGGTTGTCGATCAGGAAACCGGCGAAGACCTCGAAGCCAAGCAGAAGGCCGAGCGCGGCGGTGCCAAGGACGAAGCATAGGTTGTTGCTGGCAGGCGAGGGCGATCAAGCCCTTTTGTACTGGTTCAAATGCGGAATGCGTCGGAGTGAAAGCTCCGGCGCTTTCTTTTTGTCGACCCTGTCCATTTCCAAAGGAAACAGGACCGCAGCATCACTAACCCGTCATGGGAGACACCGATCCCGCGTAAGGTCACTTACTCCCACGCCACCACGCGGCGATACAGATGCCAGCTTGCATGGGCGAGTATCGGCAGCACCAGATGAACAGAAGGGCCGACCCCAGCATCAATGCTACCGCTATGGTCGCCGCCCAGCATGTCATCACCACGGGATTCGTCCGCACCGTCATGACCGAAGCACGAATGGCTTCTGTGGCACTCACGGGCTTGTCGAGAAGTAACGGGAAGGAAACAACACTGATCGTGAAGGCCAGTGCCGCGAAGGCAAAGCCAACGCCATGACCGATAATAATGAGCGCCCAACCAGCCTTGGTCGTCAGCAGGGTATTCAAAAATCCGGTGATGGATTCAGGCGTATACGATCCCATGATTGCGCCATAGATCCAATGGGCCGCTACCATCCAGGCGGCAAAAATCAGGAACAGGATGAAAGCAACCACGAGCATCGCACCGCGACCCGGAGCGTTCAGCACTCCGAATATGTCATTCCAGCTCATCTCCAGACCCATGTCACGGCGGCGGCTGATTTCATAAAGGCCGATCGCTGCAAAAGGCCCCAGAAGAGCAAAGCCTGACAGCATCGGAAAGAAATACGGCAAGAGATTATAGCTGATACTCAGATTTGCCAGAAAGAAGGCGCAAACAGGATAGATTGCCGCAATGAAAAACAGATGGGTTGGCATCGCCTTGAAATCAGCCAGGCCAAGCCGCAGGATTTCGGAGATATCGTTGATCCCGAGCTTGCGTATCGAGAAGGATGGCGAGACACCAGCCTGAAACTTCTTGAGTTCCGTTGGCGGTATCTGCGTTGATTTGGTCGTCGCAATCATGCTGGCCTCCCCAAATGCGGGCAAAAGCCTGATCACATCATGATAAAGGCCGTTGCCAGCTCAGAAAACCAGACGGCACGTCAATCATGGCGAATATAAGTCAACTACCGGGTCGGAACAGGCTTATCGCCGCGATAATCATAGAAGCCGCGCTTGGTCTTGCGGCCCAGCCAGCCCGCCTCGACATACTTCACCAGCAGCGGGCATGGCCGGTATTTTGAGTCCGACAGCCCCTCATGCAGCACCTGCATCACGGAAAGACAGGTATCAAGGCCGATGAAATCCGCGAGTTGCAGGGGTCCCATGGGATGGTTGGCGCCCAGGCGCATCGCGGTGTCGATGGCATCCACCGAGCCCACACCCTCGTAGAGCGTATAGACCGCCTCATTGATCATCGGCAGCAGAATACGGTTGACAATAAAGGCGGGGAAATCTTCCGAAAGCGTGACGGTCTTGCCCAGTGCAGTGATGAAAGCCTTTGAGCTTTGATAGGTCATGTCGTCGGTGGCTATGCCGCGGATCACTTCCACGAGCTGCATGAGGGGAACCGGATTCATGAAATGGATGCCGATGAACTTCTCAGGCCGGTCCGTTGAAGATGCAAGGCGCGTAATGGAGATGGACGAGGTGTTGCTCGCGATCATGCCTTCGGGTTTCAGAACCTTGCAAAGGCCTGCATAGATCTTCTTCTTGAGCTCTTCGTTCTCTGTTGCGGCCTCAACCACCAGATCACAATCGGCAAGCCCATCAACGCTGACAGAGCTGGAGATGCGACCAAGCGCTTCCTGCCTTGCGGTATCGTCGATAACGCCCTTCTGCACCTGGCGCGCCAGATTGCCGGTGATGGTGGCAAGCCCCGCCTCAATTCTTTCAGGGCTGGTATCATGCAGCACAACCTGTTGACCGGACAAAGCCACGACATGGGCAATACCATTGCCCATCTGACCAGCGCCGATAACACCGACCTTGCGTATCTCGATCATCGTTTTCCCGATTTTCTTCACGTTGTGCGTTATCATCGCTTCCTGCGTCGCGTCGCGCAAGGCAAACCTTGGAACATTTTCAAGGAACCGCAGTTTTTTTGTGCGTTGCCGCATTCTCTGCCCCTTTGCTTCGTACTGCACATCCCGCTATGCAATGGGCTTGCGGATAATCGCCTGTCCATTGCTCAAAAATGCCGGATCATGCCCCTTCCAGAAAACCCATCACTCTCTGATATACGCGCCGAGATCGATCGTCTGGACGCGTGCATGCATGGGCTGTTGATGGAGCGCGGTGAGGTCATCGAGACACTGATCAGAGTCAAGAAGACCGGCGATAGCGGCTCCGCCTTTCGCCCCGCTCGCGAAGCAGATGTGCTGCGGCGACTGGTGGAACGTCACAAGGGGCTTTTGCCGCTTGATACGGTGGAAAGCATCTGGCGTGTCATTATTTCCACCTTCACCTATGTGCAGGCACCCCATTCGGTACATGCCGATATCACGGGCGATGCTGCCGCCATCCGCGATACTGCACGGTTTCATTTTGGCTTCACTGTGCCGTTCATCACCCATGACCGTGCGGCAGAAGTGATCAGAGCCGTTGACCAGTCAAAGGGCGATCTGGGAATTTTCCGTCTCGATCAATCGACGGAGGCAGGTCCATGGTGGCGCATGCTGGAGGGGCCACATTCTCCCAAGATCATCGCACGGCTTCCCTTTGTGGATCGGCCAGACCATCCCGCGGGACTTCCGGTCTATGTGGTTTCCAAGCCGCTGGCGGAAGCTGCCGTGCGTGAAGTGATCGTCGCCAGCATCACAGTCGAGCGCTGGAAGCCTGGTGCATCCGAGAAGCTGGCAAACCTTGGCATGACGATCGTCATGAGCGAAGGCACCCATGCCGCGCTGGCCGTTCTCGCCGCACATCCGCAAGCCTTCACACCAGATTTGATCACCGCCACGCTGACTGAAATAGGGTGCGGTCAAGTGCGCTATGAGGAGATTGGTGGCCATACGGCTCCTTTCTCTGCTACAGCCCACAAGGTTTGATAACCATTCAGGAATGACCATGCCTTCCGCAGCTTTACAGGCCGATACCCTTGCAATGACCCGCCCCGCGCCTCGCCCCGGCGTGATGCAGATCGACGCCTATGTGCCGGGCAAATCCGCAGCCGGACCTGGCGTCACGAAGGTTCATAAGCTGTCGTCGAACGAAACACCGCTGGGTGCCAGCCCAAAGGCGCAGGACGCCTTGCGCGCGCTTACGGGTTCGCTGGAGCTTTACCCCGAAGGCAATTCCGCCACATTGCGGGAGGCGATTGGCGCGAAATTCGGCCTCAATCCGCAACGGCTCGTCTGTGGTTCGGGATCGGATGAACTGCTGTCGCTCATCACCAATGCCTATGTCGGTCCGGGTGACGAGGGTATCTTCACCGAACACGGCTTTCTGGTCTATCGCATCGCCGTGCTTGCGGCAGGCGGAACGCCGGTTACCGTCAGGGAGACAGACCTGACGGCTGATGTGGATGCCATCATTGCAGCGATCACACCGCGAACGAAGATCATTTACCTCGCTAATCCGAACAACCCGACTGGAACCTATCTGCCTTTCGCGGAGGTGAAACGCCTGCATGCGGCCACCCCGCCCCATGTCATACTGGTGCTGGATGCGGCCTATGCGGAATATGTCCGGCGCAACGATTACGCGTCCGGGCTGGAGCTTGTTGCGACATCAGAGAATGTCGTGATGACGCGCACCTTCTCCAAGATTTACGGCCTCGCCAATCTGCGTCTGGGCTGGCTCTACGGTCCGCCCGAGATCGTCGACGCGCTCAACCGCATCCGTGGGCCGTTCAACGTCAATGGTGCTGCCATGGCGGCTGGTATCGCTGCCGTTCAGGATCAGGCGCATCTCGATGCTGCCATTGCCCATAACGAGCACTGGCTGCCCTGGCTGAAGCACGAGATCGAAAAGCTTGGCATCACAGTGACACCCAGCGTCGGTAATTTTCTGCTGATGCATTTCCCTGACGTGAAAGGCAAAACGGCCAAGGACGCGGATGCCTTTCTTGCTTCCCAGGGCCTCATTCTGCGGGCCGTTGGTGCCTATGGCCTGCCCCATGCATTGCGCTTGACTGTTGGCGGCGAAGAAGCAAACCGGCTTGTGGTAGAGGCGCTGAATGCTTTCATGAGTGCCACGAAGACGGTGCGATGAGCATCATATTCCAGCATGTCGCCCTGATCGGCATGGGCCTGATCGGATCATCGCTGGCGCGCGTGATCCGGGAACGCAAGATCGCGAGCCGCGTGACGGCCATCGACGCCTCGCCGGAGGTGTGCAAACGCGTCGAGGCGCTGGGCATTGCCGACGCCGTGACAGCAGATGCCAAAGCGGGTGTGGCAGACGCGGATCTTGTGATCCTCTGCATTCCTGTCGGTGCTTGCGGAGCGGTTACGGCTGCCATTGCTGCATCGCTCAAGGCGGGCGCCATTGTTTCCGATGTTGGCTCGGTCAAGGGTGCGGTCGTCAAGGCTGTTCAGCCCCTGCTGCCAAAATCCGTCCATCTCGTTCCGGCGCATCCTGTGGCTGGCACGGAATACTCCGGTCCGGATGCGGGGTTTTCAACACTGTTTGAAAACCGCTGGTGCATCCTGACGCCGCCGGAGGGCGAAGATCAGTCGGCTATCGATGCCATGCGCGCTTTCTGGGAAGCTGCGGGCTCCAAGGTCGAGATCATGACGGCTGAACACCACGATCTGGTGCTGGCCGTCACCAGCCATCTTCCGCATCTCATCGCCTATAATATCGTCGGCACAGCGGATGATCTGGCAATGGTCACCCAATCGGAGGTCATCAAGTTCTCCGCCGGCGGTTTCCGGGATTTCACGCGCATCGCCGCCTCGGATCCCACGATGTGGCGCGATGTGTTCCTGCACAACAAGGATGCGGTTCTGGAAGTGCTTGGTCGCTTTCAGGAGGATCTTTTCTCCCTGCAACGCGCCATCCGCTGGGGCGAGGGAGACAAGCTGTTCGAGCTTTTCTCCCGCACCCGTGACATCCGTCGCGGCATTATCCAGATGGGACAGGAAACACCTGAACCCGATTTCGGGCGCAACAAGAAACATTAGAAATGTCAGCAGCTGTCAAAATCTTGCCTTGGAAAAGACCTTGATCTGGTCTTCATAGATCAAATCAATCCAGATCGCATGCGCAGTCGTATCATAGTGGACAGGTCGCGTTAGCGTTCTTGGGAGTCCCTGATGACCACGATGGTAGGCTTACGTCGCAGTTTCGTGAATGCAGCCATGAATGCCCCTTTCCTTGAACGGGAAGAGGAGCGCAACCTGACCATTGCCTGGGCGGAACGCAAGGACCAGGCTGCCCTTCACAAACTGACCGAAGCCCATATCCGCCTGGTCATTTCCGTTGCTGCAAAATTCCGCAACTACGGTCTCTCCATGCCAGACCTGATCCAGGAAGGAAATGTCGGCCTCATGGAAGGCGCCATGCGCTTTGATCCGTCGCGGGATGTGCGCTTCTCGACCTATGCAACCTGGTGGATTCGTGCGTCGATCCAGGATTACATCCTGAAAAACTGGTCCATCGTGCGGGGCGGAACCAGTTCCGCGCAAAAAGCGCTTTTTTTCAATCTGCGCCGCCTTCGCGCGCAAATCACACAGAATGCTGGTTCAGACATCTCGATGCATCGGGTCTATGATGAAATTGCAACAGCGGTTGGTGTCTCCATCAACGATGTAACGACCATGGCGGCGCGGCTTTCTGGGTCTGATCTGTCGCTCAATGCGCCCCTTTCCGAAACGGATGGGGATGGCGCAAGTGACCGCGTCGATTTCCTTGTCGATCCGCAACCGTTGCCCGATGAAGCGGTGGGCGAAGTGATCGATACGGATCGACGCCTTAAATGGCTGCGCAATGCCATGCAAGTGCTCAATCCCAGAGAAGTCGCGATCATCCGGCAGCGCCGCTTGCAGGAAGACGTGGCCACACTTGAAGCCTTGGGACAGAGCCTCGGTATCTCCAAGGAAAGGGTACGGCAGATTGAAAGCCGCGCGCTTGAAAAACTCAAAGGCGCCCTCCTTGACCGACATCCCGATGGCCTCGCTGCGATGGGCTGAAGACAATCTGGTCCAGGCGATCAAATCCGTCCGGCAATTCTCGTACTGGTGGTTGCCTACCCCCATCATTCCCTGACATAGTTCTGGTCTGCTTAGGCAAGGGGAAAAATGATGGCAACAGCACCACAAAAAGACCGCATCGGCTTCATCGGCGTCGGCTATATGGGCCATGGCATGGCCAAAAACCTGGTCGAGAAAGGCTTCCCGCTGACAATCATGGGAAACCGCAACCGCACACCGGTTGACGCCCTGGTGGCAAAAGGCGCACGGGAAGTAAAAACACCTGCCGAAGTCGCCAGAAATTGCGATATCCTGTTTCTCTGCGTCACGGATTCCACGGTGGTCGAGCAATTGATCCGGGGGCCGGACGGCATCAAGGCCGGCGCGCACAAGGGCTTGATTGTTGTCGATACATCAACGGCCAACCCTGTCTCGACACTTGATCTCGCGGCGGAGCTTGCACCGCTTGGCGTGACATTCTGCGATGCGCCGCTTGGGGGTACGCCAGCGCAGGCGGAACTCGGCGGGCTCACAGCCATGGTCGGTGCCGACGACGCCACATTTGCGCGTATCAACCCTGCAATTCAAGCCTGGGCCTCACGCATCATGCATATCGGTGAGGTTGGCATCGGCCACAAGATGAAGCTCGTGAACAACTTTGTCGCCATGGGCTACGGTGCGCTCTACGCTGAAGCACTGGCGCTGGCAAAGAAGTCGGGCATCACGCCGCAGGTCTTTGATACGGTCATTCGCGGCAGCCGCATGGATTGCGGATTTTACCAGACATTCTTCAAGTATGTGCTGGAAGGCGACCGCAACGCGCACATCTTTTCGCTCGCCAACGCCTTCAAGGACATGCGCTATGTGGAAGCGATGGCGGATGCGGCGCATCTGTCGAACCCGGTTGGGAACGCCGTGAAGAATTCCTATGCCATCGCCGTCGCCCAGGGCCGAAGCGAGGAATATGTGCCGATGCTGTCAGATGCCATCGCGCAACAGAACGGCATCAAGTGACATGAAAAAGGCCCGTCTCGCGAAAGACGGGCCTGATATCTCGGAAGGCTCAGGATATCACTCGGCCGGAGCGCGTGCAGCCAGAGCGTCAAAATCGATGTAGTGGCCAGCACGATCACGCTTGGAAGCGAGATAGCGCACGTTGTTGGGGTTGGGACGTCCCAGAACGCGCTTGCTTTCGACGAGCGTGATACCTGCCTCGCGCAAAGCGCCAATCTTTTCAGGATTGTTGGTCATCAGGCTGACCGTGGTGACGCCCAGCTGCTTGAGCATGACGGCGGCAAAATCAAACCGGCGCTGATCAAGATCAAAGCCAAGTACCTCATCGGCGTCATAAGTGTCCCAGCCCTGCGACTGAAGCTTGTAGGCCCGCATCTTGTTGGCGATGCCATTGCCGCGGCCTTCCTGATCCAGATAGAGCAGGATACCGCCATCCGATTCCGCCATGGACTGGACAGTTTCACGCAGCTGATCACCGCAATCGCATTTCAGTGATCCGAACAGGTCGCCGGTGAGACAGGCGGAGTGCATGCGCACGTCAACCGCCTTGGAGAAATCCGGCTTGCCAACAATGATCGCCACCTGATCGCGAAGGCCTTCGCCGCCGCGGAAAACCACGAATTCAGTCTCTGGTGCACCTTCCAGTGGCACAGGTGCACGTCCAACCATGCGCATAGCCTTCACCTGTGTCTCGCGATAGGCTGTAACAGCACTTGCCTGAACACGCACGAAGAGCCGCTCTGGCAAGATCGACAGATCCGCAGGCATGGTCACGATCGCAGGAATCGTCAGGGCAAGGCGCGCAAGTTCCAGCGCAACGTCATCCAGCGCATGTACCGGGCTGACAGGTGCATCGATACGCGCTTCTATCTTGAGGGCGAGCGTTTCAATACGCTGCCAGTCGACGGTGGGAAGGGAAACAATACCCGGTGCGGTCCGATCCAGGCCAAGCCGACGCAGCCGGGCTGCCGGCAACACAAGACGGGCGCGGCCTTCCGCCAGAATATCGAGATCGCGAGCAAGCTCGGCATCGAGCCCTTCCACGCCGCACATCAGGATGGCGGTATCGCCATCGATGATCACGACTGGTCGAGACGACCTGAATTCCGCCAATGCACGCTCGACAGCGATTTCATTGAGATTGATCCGTGAACCGAAAATTTCATGAGGATGATTCATAACGCCTTTTCCAAACTACTGCCGAACGGTCCTCTCGCTCGACACTCCCGGATGCATTCCAAAGCTACAGATCAAGAACTGAAGCAACTCCGGAATGTTCCATACGCACTCATGACGTCGTAGACATGAACGGAAGATGACTTAGCGTTAATTTTCATGATGCGTGATCGGTTTTAAGCCGAACGAAGCCGGACTCGGGCCAGGAACACGCTGTTGTGATCTAGGCTGAGGCGAAAAGCGCCTGCCCAAAAGAAAAACAACCGCAAGCTTGGGCTTGACGGTTGTTTTTTAGGTTCGCGTCAAACGATTGCCCGTCGATCAATTAGCCTTCGTGGTGGATGGCACAACGACAGGTGCCTGATTGACCTTGACGCCGCGCAGCAAATCCAGAGCATAGTTCAATTGCTTGTCGTTTTTCGCATCTGGCGGAATATAGGCGGATGACCCGCTTTTTTCTTCCTCGTCCTGCGACTTCAGATGCCCCTTCAGGCCTGCTTCGCCCTTGGTCTCATCCTTGCCCTTGAGCTCATCCGGAATATCCTGCTCGATCTTGATATCGGGATCGATGCCCTTGGCCTGAATGGAACGGCCTGATGGCGTGTAGTAACGGGCTGTGGTCAGACGCACCGCGCCCTGCTCACGCAAGGGAATGATGGTTTGAACGGAGCCCTTGCCGAACGAACGCGTTCCGATGATGGTGCCGCGCTTGTGATCCTGCAGGGCACCGGCAACGATCTCTGATGCGGAGGCAGAGCCGCCGTTGATCAGGATCATGACTGGCTTGCCCTTGGTCAGGTCGCCGGCCTTCGCCGTGAAACGCTGCGTATCAACCGGATCACGCCCGCGTGTTGAAACAATCTCTCCGCGTTCCAGGAAGGCATCCGAAACCGAGATGGCCTGATCAAGCAGGCCGCCGGGATTGTTCCTGAGATCGAGAACATAGCCCTTGACCTTGTCAGCGCCGATTTCACCCACCGTTTTCTCGATGCCCTGTTTCAGATTCTCGAAGGTCTGCTCCGTGAAGGAGGTAACGCGCAAATAGACGACATCATCGCCTTCCTTGCGGGCTCGCACAGCGCGCACCTGGATAATGGCACGTGTCAATTTGAGCTCCTGCACCTGCTTGCTGGCACCGCGCGTGACGCGCAGCACAACCGGTGTGTTGACGGCACCGCGCATCTTGTTGACGGCATCATTGAGGGACAATCCCTGAACCTGATCGCCATCAATATGTGTGATGATATCACCTGCAAGAACACCAGCCTTGGCGGCGGGCGTGTCATCAATCGGGGTAACAACCTTGATCAGCCCTTCTTCCATCGTCACCTCGATGCCGAGGCCACCGAATTTTCCGCTGGTCTGTGAGCGCATGTCCGAGAACGACTTGGGGTCCATGTAGCTTGAATGGGGGTCAAGGGATGTCAGCATGCCATTGATGGCGCTTTCGATCAGCTTGGCTTCATTGGGGGCCTCGACATAATCAGAGCGCACACGCTCGAAGATATCGCCGAACAGATTCAGCTTTCGATAGGTTTCCGATGCAGCAGCAACCGCGCTCCCTTCAAAGAAACGGGTCTGACCAACCATGGACACAGTACCTGCGCCGATGGCCGCGCCAAGCATGATATAGGACAGTTTGCGCATTATCCGCGAACCTTCTCGCCGTCGGGTTTTGCCCACCACGGGCTGGGGTCGATCGGCACCCCATCTTTACGAATCTCGATATAGATCACCGGATTACCAGTACCATTCTCAGGCGCCAGTGCTCCAGCAGGGTTTTCCCCCATCGAGGCTACCGGCTCACCTGCCAGTACAAACTGACCGATGTCCACAGTAACCTTCTCCAGGCCCGTCATGACCATACGATAGCCGCCTCCGGCATTGATGATCAAGACCTGACCGTAAGAACGGTAACTGCCTGCAAATGACACCCAGCCATCGGATGGAGACGTCACCAGCGCCAGTTTGCCCGTTTCAATGGACACACCATTCTCACGACCACCAAATCCATCGGAAGCTCCAAAGAATTTTGTCATCGATCCTGTTGCAGGCAGTGAAAGTGTCCCTTTTGTGTCCTGAAAGGCTATTTTGGGCTGTAGACGTGCCATATCTTTCAAGGCGCCGGGCGCAAGGGCAGCCGCAAGGGCAGGATTTTGCGCAGGCAATGGCACCGCGCTGGCCGCAAGAGCGGCCCGATTGGCGGAAACAATCTCGGATTCCATGCGGGCGATTAAATCCTTGAGAGATTGCGCCTCACGCACGAGCTGCTGAATCTTACGACGCTCTTCAAGCAATCGTGATTCACCGGTTTCCAGTTGTTTCTGCCGCGTTGCAATCAGAGATGCGACTCTTTGTCGCTCAATGCGCATTACTTCCGCTTCAGCAGCGAGCTTGTCGCGTTCCTGAACAACTGCCTTTCGCGTTGCAACCAGCGCAGAAAGGTCCTGGATGATGATTTCGGCTTCCTGTCTCAACTCTGGCAGGACAGAACCCAGCAGCATGGAGGTGCGGATGGATTGCATGATGTCCTCAGGCCGCACGAGCACCGCCGGTGGCGGCTTGCGACCAATGCGCTGGAGCGAGGCCAGTACTTCGATGATCGTGCCCTGGCGTGCACCCAGAGAGCGCTGCAAGGCAGTTTCGCTGGTACTCAGTCTCGTCAGGTTGTCTTGCGTTGTCGCGGTGCGTGCCTCTGCCTCCCGCACGCGCTGGGATGTCGCCACCAGCTCGGTGTTGAGCTTTTGCCGGTCTCCCCTGAGTTGGGCGATTTCAGCTGCAAGCTGCGCGTTCTCGGTGGTAGTGCGGCGCAGTGCATCCTCGATTTCCCTGAGTTCCCGTTCGCGCTGCTGCCTGATATCGGCAGAGCCGCTGTCCTCTGTCACAGGGGCAGGAGTGCGCTGGGCGGGGCGCTGCTGGGCCAAGGCCGCATCGGCGACATGCCCAATACCAAGCACAAGAAGGCCGATTTGGGCAATGCTGCGGGGCTGGACGATGCGATTCACCATTCGGGAGATACGAGGTGAACACCTTGGTGCCGGCGTCGGTGGCGCCGAGATCGATGCGCTTGTAGGCGCCGACCGCCCACGCGATCGCGTAGGGCGGAGCGTCGGCTTCGATCGCGTCGGGGAACACCGCTGTCTTACCGGCGGGGACGTTGTCGAGCGACAGCGTGAACGTGGTGC
>JANNRX010000222.1:0-2036 GCA_031401875.1 Hyphomicrobiales bacterium
TTGTCAAAGCCTGAAGGGCATGGTCTCATGCTCTAGACTGCTCGTTTTTCGTTCTGCCAAACCTGCGACCCATCGGCAAAGCAAGAATCCCCGTGGTTATCGCGCCAGCCAGAAAGCCCAGGAGTGCAAAAAACAGGCCCTCCAGCGTCAGCGGAACGGCTGGTTTGAAATCCTCCATGGCCTTGCGCGCAATGGCAGGGTCGAGCTGTTTGACCATCGCGCCAACCCGCGTCACCACATCGGGCGCTGTCATGGCCTCTTTCTGGCTCAGAAGTGTTTCGAAACGCTCGGTCGTGATCCGCATGCTCTGGCCGCGGGTGACGAGAAACTGATCTCCTGCTCGCTCAAGACGCAGCAACCCGTCCTCGCGGCTCAGGCCGGTTTTTCCCGCATCCCTGTCGAACGCTTCCACAACACTCTTCAGTTCATCCACGGCACCGCCAAGGCGTTGGGCGTATTGCTGTGCGAATTCGGGCGCCTGCGATGCTGCAACCGCGCCAATTCCCCCCGCAAACATCGCCAGAAAACGTCGGATCATGGATCGAGACAAGCCTTTCAGGGTGTATAGGTCAATTGCTTCAGGGCGTCACGAACATCGTCCTCGGTGACATCCGTCATGGCTTTGGAAACCTTGCAGGCCGCTGTTTTCTTTTGCGGAGCCATCACGAGAATCACTGTCTCCTGGCCCGGACAGGCCGGATCAGCACAGATGATTTCGCTGACACTGATGGCGATATCGGGGTTACACCCCAGGGCCTCAAAAACAGCCGTCTTGACGCGGCTGTGCGCATCACGGTCTGTTGATCGGGGCTTGAGGCTCATCCTCCACATTGGCGCATCCGTCTCAGGGCAGGGTCAGAATGCCAGCATAGCCGTCTGCCCCGCCAATGGCGAGCCTGCGTCCCTCCCGGTCCCAGGCAAGGCAAGAAATCGCATTGGCGGAGGGGGGCGCATTGGCAGCGTCCGGGTTTGATGGAGTGCGAACCAGCAATTCCGAGGCATCGGTCAATCGCACCAGCATCACGAAACCATCCTCATAGCCAATGGCGAGAACCAGCGCGCCCGGATGAAAGGCCACCTGACTGACCCGCTTCGGACGCACGCCGCATTCGCGCGGGGCCTTGCCCATGGGTCCGTCTTTACCAGAAAACGGCCAGATGATCGCCGCTTCCGCGCCCGATGTGGCAAGCCAGGCTCCGTCATGGGACCAGCTGACGGAGCGGGTTTTTGCCGGATATCCGGTCATGCGCATGTGAGCCTTGTCGGTGATGCGCCAGCCATGCAGGGCATTTTCCTGCATCGATGTCACGATGTAACGGCCATCGGGCGATACCGTCAGATCCAGATGCGAGCCCTTCCAGGGCATTGGCTCAGGGTCCAGAACCGTGTTGGGAAACCACAGGCTCGCGCCATTGTAATGGGCAATGGCGAGGCGATAGCCTTTGGGCAGAAACGCCAGACCGCGGGCCGTCGTGGGGGCGCTCATCGAGCGGATCTCGCCTTTGCCGCTGCGGGCGGAGACCGTCTTGCCGACAGACCAGGCGACAGCGCCATCGGGACCCGCAGCGATAGCATCAATCCATTTGCCTTTTTCGTCAGCCAGAAGCTCTGTCGCGCCATCGGCATGAATGCGCATGATGCGCCCGTCCTCTCCTCCAGTCACGATCGAGGCTTTCTCGGCCACAGCCACGAGCAATCCGCCGGGGTGCGCTTTCGTCTGGGTTATACCAAAGGTGCTTGTGATTGACCTGTTGGATACGCCAACGCTCATCCCTCCCCCTTGCGGGGAGGGCGGCCCGGAGTGCAGCGCCGCTGGTATTGATCCTTCCGCGATAAAGGAGACATTACCGTCAGCGCCAGTGAAAACCGCCGTGTCACCGAAGAAGGCGGCGGACAGAAGATATGCGCCAAGAGTGTGATGCGTGACGCGACTGGAAAGATCGGGGGAAGGAGCCATGATGCGTGGTGGATAGCCTTGAACGGCAGGCGAAAGCAATGCTGTCCCTGCGCCTGGACCGTTCAGAACTTATCGAGCC
>JANNRX010000223.1:0-9048 GCA_031401875.1 Hyphomicrobiales bacterium
CATTCATGAAGTCGACCAAGGCACCACGCCGGGCGGCAGGCGCTTTCCCAGCCTGTCCAATGCCAGCATCAGCACGGCAACAATCAGCATCGTCAGTGTGGCAAGTGCGGAGGCTTCGGCATTTAATCCGGCCTCTTCAAGACTGAACAGGATAACGCCAAGCGTGCGTGTCCCCGCACTCCAGAGCAGGGCGGAAACTGTCAATTCGTTGAAGGCGGAGAGAAACACGAACATTGCGCCCGCCAGCATGCTTGGCAAAAGTGCAGGCAGCAGCACATGACGCAAACGATTGAAAAGCCCTGCACCGCAGAGCGAGGCTGCTTCTTCGACTGAAATCTCGAGCTGGGAAAGCGTCGCGGCCACAGGCTTCATCGCCATGGACAGGAACCGTGCGAGATAGGCAAACAGGATGATCCACGGCGTGGCATAAAGGCTGACACCCAGCAACGGCAGAGGTTTCAGAAAAAGCAGGATTGCGGCAATCGCGATGACAATGCCGGGCAAGGCAAAAGGCAATTCGACCAGAAACTGCAACCAAGCCCGGCTGCGCCCGGCAATGCGCACAAGACCATAACTCACGGGCAAGGCCAGAAAGGCCAGCATCACTGCGGCAGTGCCCGCAAACAGGAACGAGTTGCGAAACGCTTCCACCGTTGATGCCTGACGGATCATGACTTCACCGAAAGCGCGCAGAGTCACGGTCTGCGCCGTCAATGGCATGCCATAGGCAGGAACCAGAGCGGAGGCGAGAAGCGACAGGAACGGCAGGATCAACGTCACCGTGACCAATGCCGCAGCAATTGCTTCCACAGGCCAGCGCCATCGCCCCAACCGCCAGTAAGGCCTCAGCCCCTTGTCCCCATCGAGCATGGGGGGAGTCTTGGCGAGAATGCGCAGCGAGACCATAACTGCGATGCCCGTCAGCACGGCCAGCACAATCGAAAGGGTCGCAACATCCGCGATAATACCGGGGCCAAAGCTTGAAAGCTGGCGATAGATCAGCGTTGGCAATGTGACGTAATTCACGGGTAAGCCGAGCAAGGCCGGGATGCCGAAATTGCCAAGGCCCGCGACAAAGGACAGCATGGCAGCAGCCGCAATATGCACAGAGAGACAAGGCAGGACGACACGGCGTGTCAGCACGCCGGCACTGGCCCCATCCATTTCTGCCGCCTCGATAAGGCTGTTGGGCAAGGTCTTCAGTCCGGCCAGCAGTGTCAGCATGACCAGTGGAGCATGGTGAAGACCAAGCACAAGAATGATGCCTGCGCGTCCCAGCAGCGGATTGGGCGTTCCCGGCAAAGGCGCCATGCCGATCAGCTTCAGCAGCGGTGATGCAGGACCCGCCATTGTCTTGAAAGCAAGAGCTGCAACTTGCGGAGCTATCAGCATGCCCATCGCCATCAGAAAGGCGAAAAGACGCTTGCCCCGCATATCGCTGACACCAATCAGCAGGGCTGAAAATCCCCCGATACCGAGCGCTAGCAATGCAGAAAGCGTTGCACTTTCCAGAGTGTTCCATGTCGCGATCCGGACCACAGGACGTGACAATTCTGCCAAGGCAGGCAGCGGATCAAACACACCAACAGGCCAAAGTGCTGCTTTGAGCAGCACGAAAGCGGGCAGAAGTGCGAGAACTCCGACCAGGAATATGGTCAGCCAGTAGGCTGCACGGCCCTCATGCTCGATAAGGGAACGATCCTGTACCGAAGAGAATGAGCGCGTACTTGTCTGAATCACTGGCCGAAAATATCAGAGAATGTCTTGCGGGAGGCCTGTTCGCTGCTCAGGGCTTTCTTGGCATCGAAGGGCAGAAGCTTGATGGCTTGCCGGTTTGGAAAACCCGCCGGAGGGGCAACATCGGGATGCGCTGCCAAATAACCCTGCTTGAGCGCCAGTTCCTGTCCTTCTTTCGAAAGAAGGAAATCAACAAAAGCCTTTGCGGCTTCAGGGTTTTTTGTAGTGGAGAGGATGGCGACAGGTTCGCTCACAGCGGAGACGCCATCTTTCGGGAAGACAAATTCCACAGGTGCGCCCTTCGCCTTTTCGCGGATGGGCATGAAATCGACGATCATGCCGTAGAGCTTCTCGCCACCCGCCACCTGCCGCAGAACATCGCCATTTGCGCCGCCGGCCTGTGCCTCATTGGCTTTCAATGCCTTGTAGAAATCCCAGCCTCCCGGCAAAGTACCTGTCAGCGTCACTGCATGGATCAAAGCCGCGCCAGAATTCAGCGGGCTTGGCATCACGATCTTGCCCTTGGCCTCGGGCTTTGTCAGATCTGCCCAGCTTTCAGGCTTGAACGGTGCGCTGGTGTTATAGATGATGCCGGTCGTGATCAGTTTGGTTGAAAACCAGAACTTTTCAGGGTCGTGAATGCCTGCGGGATATGCTGAAATATTCGCGGCAGGATGGCCAAGCAGGCGTCCTTCGGCTTTCAGGCCCTCCATCGTCACGCTGTCCGCAATGAGCAGAATATCGGGCTGGGCTGCACCCGCCTGAATTTCCGCACGCAGCTTGGCCATGATGCGCGGTGTACCATCACGCACAAAGCTGAGTTCGACCTTGGGATGCTTTGCCTTGAAGGCATCGATCGTCTGCTGAGCATCGGTATTGGGCTGCGATGTATAAAGCAGCAATTTGCCTTCTGCGGCACCCACAGGGCTGGATAAGGTCAGGCTGCCAATAGAGAGAGCAATTCCAGCAATAATTTTTGCGCGCATGGTGATTATTCCAATTTGTTGATTGCGTGCCTAGATCGTCTTTCCACGACAGATCAATGACAGGCAAGTGGTAATCAGGCGGCCCGGACGAACCCGCTTGACGTTAGTGCACTTTGCCCTGAAAAAAGCGCTTGTCATTGATCGGCCAGCAAAGCTCCGAAACTCAACCATGCAAATCATCCTGATCGATAATTATGATTCCTTCACCTGGAACCTTGTACATCTTTTGGGCAGCGTTGGTTGCCAGGCAGATGTCATGCGCAATGATGCGATCACTGTTGCGCAGGTCATGGAGGCAAAGCCCGATGCGATTGTGCTTTCGCCCGGCCCCTGCTCTCCCAATGAAGCCGGTATCTGCTGTGATCTGATCGAGAAAGCGCATCAGACCATCCCCATTTTCGGTGTTTGCCTTGGCCAACAGGCGATTGGCCAGGTTTTCGGCGGAACCATTACCCGCGCTCCAGTGCCTCGCCATGGCAAGATCTCGACCATTCAACACACAGGAAAAGGCGTTTTTCGCGGACTGAACGGGCCATTCAACGCGACGCGTTATCATTCACTTGTGGTGGATCGTGATAGCTGTCCCGAAACACTCGATGTCACGGCTGAAACCGATGACGGGCTCATCATGGGGCTCTCCCACAAGAGTTTTCCTTGCCACGGGGTGCAGTTTCACCCCGAAAGTATTCTTTCGGATCATGGTGCGGTGATAGCGCAGCGCTTTCTCGATCTGGCATCAGAATGGAACCGCACGCAGCGTCGCCATTGACGCCGCGCTTCCAAGAACCAATAAGAGCCCGTGACAGTGGCGTTGGAGCCTGACGTGTAATGGACGCATTCAAACCGACAATTGCCAAGGTGGCCGCGGGGGCTTCGCTTTCGGCTGCAGAAGCCGAGAATGCCTTCGAGCGCATTCTGTCCGGGGAATCCACGCCTGCACAGACCGGTGCCTTCCTGATGGCCTTGCGGGTGCGTGGCGAAACCGTTGATGAAATCACCGGCGCCGTGCGTGCGATGCGCGCCAAGATGCTGCGTGTTTCATCCAGCCCGGACGCCATTGATATCGTGGGCACCGGCGGCGACAATATCGGCACGTGGAATGTCTCGACGCTGGCTGCCATTCTCGCTGCGGCTTGCGGCGTAAAGGTCGCCAAACACGGCAATCGTGCTGCCTCATCCAAATCCGGCGCTGCGGATGTGCTGACGGCGCTCGGCGTGAAGGTGGGTCTTGCGCCCGAGCATGTGGCACGCTGCATCAATGAGGCGAGCCTTGGCTTCATGATGGCACCCACGCATCACGCTTCCATGCGCCATGTCGGGCCTGTCCGCACCGAGCTTGGCACCCGCACCATCTTTAATCTGCTGGGGCCCTTGTCCAATCCTGCTTCCGTGACGCGTCAGGTCGTCGGCGTGTTCTCGCCGGGATGGATGGAGCCCATCGCAGAAACCTTGCGGGCCTTGGGTTCAACCCGTGTCTGGGTCGTGCATGGTTCGGATGGTCTTGATGAATTGACGACAACCGGTCCAACCCATGTGACGGAACTGAAAAACGGCAAAATCACACGGTTTGATGTTTCCCCGGCAGACGCTGGCCTCAAGATCGCAAAACTGGATGATCTCAAGGGTGGCGATGCGAGCGTCAATGCCGCTGCCCTTCTGGCAGTACTCAAAGGGGAAAAGAATGCCTATCGCGATATTGCCGTTCTCAATGCCGCCGCCGGACTCGTTGTGGCCGACAAGGCGATGAGTCTTGCGGACGGCGCCCGCCAGGCGGAACAGGCGATTGACAGCGGTGCCGCACAGAAAACGCTGGATCAGTTGATTCATCTCTCCCATGCGGCGCAAACATGAGCGATATTCTGGCGAAAATCGAAGTCACCAAGCGCCGTGAAATCGCGGAAAGCAAAGTGCGCGTGCCCCTCCCGGTGCTGGAAGAAGCCATCGCTGCGGCCTCGCCGCCACGCGGCTTTCTCAAAGCCATCGAGCGCAAACATGCCGATGGTGCATTTGCGCTCATTGCAGAAATCAAGAAGGCAAGCCCGTCCAAAGGGCTTATCCGTGCTGATTTTGATCCCTCCGCATTGGCCAAAGCCTATGCGGCTGGCGGCGCGGCCTGTCTTTCGGTGTTGACCGATGCACCCTGGTTTCAGGGTGCACCAGAGTATTTGCTTCAGGCACGGTCTTTTGTCAAAATACCCTGTCTTCGCAAAGACTTTCTCTATGATCCTTATCAGGTACATGAAGCCAGGGCTTGGAATGCCGATTGCATTCTGGTGATCATGGCCGCCGTGGACGATGCCACTGCACGTGCGCTGGTCGAGTGCGCAACCGCACTGGGCATGGACAGCCTCGTGGAGGTGCATGACAAACCGGAAATGCAACGGGCTTTGCGCCTGCCTTCACGCCTCATCGGCGTCAATAACCGCAATCTTCGCAGTTTTGAAACGCGGCTGGAGACGACCGAGGAACTCGCTGCCATGGTTCCGGATGATCGCATTCTCATCACGGAAAGTGGCATCTTCACCCATCAGGATTGTCTGCGCATGGCGCAATCAGGAGCGAGGACATTTCTGGTCGGCGAAAGTCTGATGCGCCAGCAGGATGTAACCGAAGCGACCAGGGCGCTGCTTTTTGGGAGTAGAGAAGCAGCATGAGCCGCCTGACCCATATTGATGACACGGGCGCGGCAATCATGGTCGATGTCGGTGACAAGACAATCACCAGCCGCACGGCTATTGCCGAGGGACATATCGTGATGGCGCCCGCGACGCTGGCGCTCATTCGCTCAGGCAGTGCCAAAAAAGGTGATGTGCTGGGCGTGGCACGCATCGCGGGCATTATGGCTGCCAAGAAGACGCATGAGCTGATCCCGCTCTGCCATCCCCTGCTGCTGACCAAAGTGACGCTTGATCTGGAGGTTGACGAGACGCTCCCGGGCATTCGCGTTTCAGCAACCGTCAAGGTCAGCGGACAAACAGGCGTCGAGATGGAAGCCTTGACCGCTGTTTCCCTCGCCTGCCTGACGATTTACGACATGGCCAAGGCAGCCGACAAGACCATGTGCATCAGTGGCATCCAGGTGCTGGAAAAAACAGGCGGCAAAAGCGGTGATTATCGATTGAAGCCAGAGATATCATGAGTGGCTTGTTGCCTGTCAGTGAGGCTCTGGAGCGCATCGTTGCCTCTGTCACGCAACCGACGGAAGTCGAATGCATCAATATCAACCTGGCTGTTGGTCGCTTTTTAAGCGAACCCTTGATCGCAAGTCGCCATCAGCCCCCCTTTCCGGCTTCCGCCATGGATGGCTATGCGGTGCGCGCCGCGGATCTTGTTGTTGGACAACCTCTCAGGCTTGCTGGCGAAAGTGCTGCCGGGCGCGGATATCACCGCGCATTGCATCCGGGTGAAACGATCCGCATCTTCACTGGTGCGCCAGTGCCTGAAGGCGCCGATACGATCCTGATTCAGGAGAATGCCCGCGCTGAAGGTGAGGCCATTTTCCCGATGCAAACCGAGCAAAACGGACGGTTTGTGCGCCCTGCCGGGCATGATTTCAAAAAAGGGCAAGCGTTCTTTGAACGAGGCTATCGCCTGCGCCCGAAGGATATGGCGCTTGCGGCGTCTCTGGGCAGCGCCACTGCCCACGTGCGTCGCCGCCCCCGCGTTGCGGTGCTGGCGACAGGCGATGAACTGGTCAACCCCGGTGAAACGCCGGGGCCGGATCAGATCATTGCGGCCAATCACCTGTCGATCCTGGCTTTGGCGGAAAAGGCTGGTGCTGAAAGCCACTTTCTGGGGATTGCGCCGGACAATCTTGCCGCACTTGCCGAGGCGATCAGCGCTGCCCGTCTCTGGAAGGCTGATATCCTCGTCACCATGGGCGGCGCATCGGTCGGGGACCATGATCTCGTGCAAGAAGCTCTTCACAAGGCAGGAATGGCGCTTTCGTTCTGGCGCATCGCCATGCGACCTGGAAAGCCTCTGATGTTCGGCGCACTGGGAGATATGCGCGTGCTTGGCCTGCCCGGCAATCCCGCCTCCTCCGTTGTTTGCGCAGAACTTTTCCTGAAGCCGTTGATCGCGGCTTTCCTTGGGGTGCCGGATGCGGCTCGCAACCGCAGCGAAACCGGCAGGCTTGGCAAGGCGCTCTCCGCCAATGACCAGCGTCAGGATTATCTGCGCGCAACACTTGCGCAGGGCGATGATGGTGTGCCGGTTCTGACTCCCCTGCCCCAGCAGGACAGCTCCCTGACCCGTGTACTCGCAGAAGCCGAGGCACTTGTTATCCGCGACCCGTTCGCAGCAGCAGCGCAAGCCGGGGACCTCTGCTGGTTCATGCGGATGGACTGATGTCAACCCCAGGGGGTATCACTGGGGGGATTTTGACCTCTCGCAATTACCAAGTGACTTGGCCCGCCAGTACAGAAAAACGCCGCACACTTGCAGAACGCAGCAAGAACATGTATGAATGTTCCTGTTTTGTGCGATATGAGTCGCAAGCTGTTATCCGGAGACAAAGACCATGCTCACGCGCAAGCAAAGTGAATTGTTGCGGCTGATCAATGATCGCCTGCAAGAAACGGGTGTTCCACCTTCTTTCGATGAAATGAAGGATGCATTGGAGCTGAAATCGAAATCCGGCATTCATCGGCTTATTCTGGCTCTGGAGGAACGCGGCTTCATTCGGCGTCTGCCCAACCGCGCCCGGGCGCTGGAGGTTTTGCGCATGCCGGAATCGGCCTCTCCGACAGCGCGACCGGGACGCCAGCGTTTCAATCCCAGCGTTGTCGAGGGCGGTCTTGGCCGCTCCCGCCCGCCTGCGGATTCAGAAGCTGACATCCGCTCAGTTGCCATTGCTGTCATGGGGCGGATCGCGGCGGGAACACCGATCTCGGCAATCCAGACACGCAGCCATACCATCAATGTCTCACCGGAATTTCTGTCGCACGGTGAGCATTTCGCCCTTGAAGTGCGGGGCGATTCCATGATCGAGGCTGGTATTTTCGATGGTGATACGGTCATTATCCGTAAGCAGGAAAGCGCGGATAACGGCGAAATCATCGTGGCCCTGATTGATGAAGAGGAAGCGACCCTCAAACGCCTGCGCCGTCGTGGCGCTTCCATCGCGCTTGAAGCTGCCAATCCCGCCTATGAAACGCGCGTGCTCGGCCCCAATCGTGTTCGCATCCAGGGCAAACTCGTCAGCCTGTTGCGCCGCTATTGAGGGTCCAGGAAAGCCTGTTTGCGTCAGTAGCTTTTCTTGATCCTTAAGCTGCAAAAGAAGCTGGATTGTCCCGAGTTGAGAGTAATACAGTTTATGGTGAGAGAATATCCGCACCATCATCCGCTGTATCCGTGGACTGTTCCTCAGGCGTAAGGTTTTCCGGCTGACGGATTTCTGGTTGATGGGTTTCCTGCTGCCGGGATTCTTGCTGTAGGCTTTCCTGCGCACGGCCCCGGGCAGGCAAAGCAGGTGTTGTTTTGCTTGCGGGCGCTGTTTCTGATTGCGCCCTGCCATACCAGGGTTTCCAATGCTGAAAGGAACGCGTCTCAGTCACTCTGAACGTGGTGCCCTCGTAATGAATCGCCAAGGACGATGAGAAAGCCAGCCGTTCGCGATCAAGGACCAGCGCCGTCTTCTGGCAAAACGCGGGCGCGCTCAGGGAGGACACAATGATTGCTGCCCGCCGGCAATCTTCTTCAAATGCCTCCGGTGCAAGCACAACGGCGATTGAGCGGCCATCCGCGAGTTGACCGACGCATCCCGCACGGTCGCATGTGGTGTTGCGGCGCAATGCCTGATCTTGCGCCTTGCGCAAGTCACCGTCTGCCGCCAACCAACGGTCGACAACAAAACGGCTGGCGGCCCGCCCGACGATTTGGAGGCGGCCATCCGCACTTCTGACAGCCACGACCTGACCCTGCCGATCGATGAAAATATCAGCGGGCGCTGTCCGTGCTGCTGCGATTGTCGCCATTGTCATCACAGCAATGCCGACCATGCGGAGAGGAGCCCGGACAAGCACCAGAATGACGAAACCTGTTGCCATCCATGCCAATAATCCGATGTCAAACGCGCGGACTCCCCGCGCCGCCCCCTCGATGCTTGCCACATACCGCGCCACTTCAAGCACATACTGACTGCCCATCCCCATCAATTGCCAAATTCCGCCGTCAAGCCCGAAGGGCAGCAGCAATGTTCCCGCCACGGCGGCAGGCATGACCACAAGCGAGACAAAGGGAATTGCAAGGGCGTTGCCGATCAGCCCATAAGGGTTCACCCGCTGGAAGTGGAATGCAGCAAAAGGCGCGGTTGCAAAGCTCG
>JANNRX010000224.1:0-21323 GCA_031401875.1 Hyphomicrobiales bacterium
CCATGCTCATCGAACTTGGTGAAGAAGAAGCGGACGAAGCAACGGTGAAGGAGGGGGAAACCACTCTCAAGCGCCTTGACAAGGATGCGCAGACCCAACAGCTGGAAGCCCTGCTTTCGGGCGAAGCGGATGGCATGGATACCTTTCTGGAGGTGCATTCGGGTGCCGGTGGCACCGAGAGCCAGGATTGGGCCAACATGCTGTTTCGCATGTACAACCGCTGGTGCGAACGGCGTGGGTTCAAGATCGATCTGATCGATATGTCGGATGGTGAGGAAGCCGGCATCAAATCTGCGACGATCCAGATCAAGGGGCGCAATGCCTATGGCTGGCTCAAGACGGAAAGCGGCGTGCATCGGCTCGTGCGTATTTCTCCTTATGATTCCAATGCGCGGCGGCACACCAGTTTTGCCAGTGTGACGGTATATCCGGTGATCGATGATTCCATTGTCATTGATCTCAATCCTGCCGATGTCGAGACGCAAACCATGCGTTCGGGCGGGGCTGGCGGGCAGCACGTCAACAAGGTCGAATCGGCGGTTCGTCTGATTCACAAACCCACCAACATCCAGGTTGTTTCCGAGGGGCAGCGTTCGCAGCACCAGAACCGTGAAACAGCGTGGAAAATGCTGCGGGCCAAACTCTACGAGATCGAGCTGCGCAAGCGCGAGGAACAGGCTGCTGCCGAGCAGGCCGCCAAGACTGATGTGGGCTGGGGCCACCAGATCCGTTCTTACGTTTTGCAGCCCTACCAGCTTGTCAAGGATCTGCGCACTGGCGTCACCTCGGGTACCCCCGGTGACGTGCTGGACGGTGATCTTGATCCGTTCATGGAGGCCGCACTCGCCCAGAAGATCAGCGGTGGCAAAGTCGTTGTCGAGGATATCGACTGAGCTTCTTGAAAACTTAATGAACGCCGAATTTCTGACCGGCGCGGATAAAGCGGGACGGGTCTGTCACATCCCCGTCAATGCGCGTTTCATAATGCAGATGCGGCCCGGTTGAACGGCCAGTCGAACCGACGCGCCCTATGATTGCACCCTTGGAAAGGGTCTGTCCAACCTCCACGTCGATCAGGGAGAGATGCGCATAGCGTGAACTGATGCCATTGCCATGATCGATCTCGACCATCTTGCCATACCCACCGACATGATCGGCTTCGATGACTTTGCCGGGCGCAGTGACGCGCACGGGTGTGCCGGATGGGGCCCGGAAATCGATACCTGTGTGCATTGCCATGCTGCGGGTGAAAGGATCAGTGCGCGCACCAAAGCCACTGGTAGTCTCGTATTCCATGGGCATAGGGCGCTCGATTGGCAGCACGCTGACAATGCGGCGCATGCGCTCGGCCTGCTTGATGGTGAACTGGAGCTGCGAGAGCTTGTGTTCGAATACGCCCATATTCTTGCCGGGCTTGATGGGCACCAGCGGGCCACCTTGCGCCGCAAGTCTCTTGTCAGCTGATTTGTCGAGGCTGACAAAGCGTTCGGCATTCAGGCCGGTTTCAGTGAAGATCGCGGACCAGCGCCGTGCTTTGTCCCGCAAGGAACGCTCCATGCCATCGAGCGCTGCAATCTGCTGCTGTTCCATGCGATCGGCGATATCGCGTGCCGCACTGACAGCGATGGCGGCGGGCGGCAAGGGAGCGGGATAAGCAGGGTTGGCAAGGCTGCTCTGGTTCATGCGCTTTTCAGGTCCGCCTGTGGCCAATGGGTCACGAGGCGCAAAACTCCGGATTTCAAATGGCTCCTGAGGGATGGGCTTGCCGCTGATAGGGGCAAAGGCGCTCACTGTGCCTGTGACATCAGGTGTCCGTGGTTTGGCATCCGCAGTTCTTGTCACAGAGCGTGGCGCGATGCTCTTGCCTGCAAATGCGGGCTGGTCAGCCAGCGAGGCGACAATGGCATGGCGTGTTTCAAGCTGCGCCTGTCGTGAGATCAGTTCATGCAGCTTTCCTTCGAGCGAATTCTGATCAAGCAGCTGGCGAGAGGTCACCTTGTCGATCTGGTTGCGCAGGGCTGCCAGCCTGTCTTCATAGGCATATTGCATTTCCGTCTGCTGGTTGAGCAGCCGCGAGAGCATTTCATCCCGAAAAACCAGGTAAAGCGTTGCGACGAGATACCAACCAAGCAGGATTGTCGCCAGCACCGAGCCCGCAAAGGCCAGCCAGGGGCGAATCTGGATAATCTTCGGCACGGGGCCGCTACCGATGACGATGGACAATGGACTGTCCGAATTGACGAAGGGCGAGACAGCAGGAACTCGAGACGCCATGAAAAACCCGTACGCGACACAACGCGCGCTCACCTGATCATTTAGACATCATTAGGGTTAATAATCCGCAAAAGGCTTGGTAAGTCTGGGATGGTTAAGCGATGGTTCCTGCGCTTCTCTGTGATGATCCGCGCTCCCCCACTGGTCAAAGGCATCGGCATCGGCCAATCTGCTGCTGTGATCGCTCCGCCCCCCATCAGTGAACCGCCTCTTGTTGTGCTTGAAGGCATCGTCAAACGCTTCGGGGCGTTTACAGCCAATGATCACGTGACGCTGACAGTGCGCGAGGGCGAGATTCATGCGCTTCTTGGCGAGAATGGTGCCGGGAAATCCACCCTTGTGAAAATTCTCTTCGGCCTTTTGCAGCCGGATGAGGGCATTATCCGCTGGCAGGGCAAAATCGTCAGCATGGCTGATCCTGATGCGGCGCGGCAGCTTGGCATCGCCATGGTGTTCCAGCATTTTTCGCTGTTTGAAAACTTGAGTGTGCTGGAGAATATTGCACTTGGTCTTTCAGGCAGGATGGCGGATCCCGTACTTGCCCGGGAGACGGCGGATCTGGCACGACGTTATGGTCTGGCGCTGGATCTTGCCGCTCCGGTCTGGAGCCTTTCCGCCGGTGAGCGACAGCGCATCGAGATCGTGCGCTGTCTGCTGCAAAAGCCCAAGCTGCTGGTGCTAGATGAACCGACCTCGGTGTTGACCCCGCAAGAGGCAGAGGCGCTTTTCATCACGCTGGAAAAGCTTGTGGCGGATGGTGCCAGCGTCCTCTTCATCAGCCATAAGCTTGATGAGGTGCGCAGGCTGTGCAGTGCGGCCACAATCCTGCGGGGGGGAAAGCGTGTGGCTCATGCCGATCCGCGCCAGGAGAGCACGCGCTCGCTGGCCGCTCTCATGGTGGGCAGTGATGTGGAGGATGTCCGCAGGCAAGCGTCCGCCAATCCGCAAGCAGCATTGCGTCTGCGCATCGATGGCCTGTCCGTCATGCCCTCCGAGGTGCATGGCGTTGCACTCAAGGCGATCACGCTTGATGTGGCAGCCGGTGAAATTGTGGCGATTGCAGGCGTTGCAGGCGGTGGCCAGAAAGAGCTTTTTGCCGCCATTTCCGGCGAGGAAGGCCATATCACGGCAGGTCGTATTCTGCTTTCGGGAGCGGATATCACCCGACAGGGGATCAACGAACGCCGTCATCTTGGCGCGGCCTTCGTACCGGAAGAGCGGCTGGGGCAAGCAACGCTTCCCCGTGCTTCCCTGTCCGATAACCTTGTGCTGAGCCTGCCGCGCCGTGAAAGTGCTTCTGCTGCGGGCTGGCTCAACGGTGGCACGCTGGATGCCATTCTGTCCGCTATCATCAAGCGCTTTGATGTGCGCGGCAGCGCCCGAAATCCGGAGGCGCGGCGGTTATCGGGCGGCAATCTCCAGAAATATGTCATCGGACGTGAAATCCTGCGCAATCCTGTGCTTCTTGTGGTCAATCAGCCGACCTGGGGGGTGGATGCTGCGGCGACCCAGCATATCCGCAAGGCCCTCATCGATCTTGCTGAAGCTGGCGCTGCTGTTCTGGTGATCAGCCAGGACCTCGAAGAGGTTTTCGCGATTGCGGATCGTATTGCTGCGATCTGCAACGGAGAATTGTCCGAGGCGTTTCCAGCGGGCCACATCACCCGCGAGGATATCGGCCTGATGATGACGGCAGGCGAGAGGACACATCCACAGGCGAAGCATCATCCAGAAAGTGCCGATCATGCGGCTTGAACTTCTGCCACGGGAGCATGTCTCGCGCTTGCGCGAATGGCTGACGCCCATTGCGGCTTTCTGTGTTGCGCTTCTCATCGGCGGTGTTGTTGTCTGGATGATGGGGCGCTCGCCTGTCGCAGCGTTCAATGTCTATGTCCGTGAACCGCTGACTCAAGGCTGGGCTATTCAGGAGATTCTGCTCAAGGCAACCCCGCTGCTGCTGATCGCGATCGGCCTGAGCTATTGCTACCGTGCGGATCGCTGGAACATTGGCGCGGAAGGGCAATTCGTGATCGGTGGGCTGTGCGGCGGAGCGGTTGCCGTCGTTACCCATGGCATGACGGGTGGATGGATATTGCCGCTCATGCTGCTTGCCGGCATTGCTGGCGGCATGGCCATTGCGGCAATCCCCGCCGTGCTTCGAAACCGCCTTGGCGTCAGTGAAATCCTGACCAGCCTGATGCTGGTTTATGTGGCGCAATTGCTGCTGGATTATCTGGTGCGCGGGCCACTGCGGGATCCGACAGCATTCAATCTGCCGCAAAGCGTCAATTTTGATGCAGTGGCGACGCTTCCCGCTCTTTTTGCGGGCGGGCGGGTGCATTGGGGATTGGTTTTTGGTCTTCTGGCCGCCGTTGTCACCTGGTTCGTACTCTCACGCACCCTGTTCGGCTTTGCCATCCGCGCCACGGGGGAAGCGCCCAGGGCTGCGCGGTTTGGCGGGTTCGACGAGCGGCGTGTAACACTTTTCTGTTTCCTGATCTCGGGCGGGCTTGCGGGTCTTGCCGGTGTCGCGGAAGTTTCCGGTCAGATCGGACAATTGCAGCCTTCGATTTCACCTGGTTATGGATTTACGGCGATTATCGTGGCTTTCCTCGGGCGGTTGTCTGCACCCGGGATTGTTCTTGCCTCGTTCGTGATGGCCATGATCCTGATCGGTGCAGAAAATGCACAGATCGCACTCAAGCTGCCGCTGGATCTGGCGCGTGTTTTTCAGGGGCTGCTGCTGTTCTGCCTGCTCGGTGGTGAGGCGCTGACGCGCCACCGTCTTGTGCTGGGGAGATAGGCCATGGCTTTCGCACTGCTTGTGTTTCTCACCATCATCACGGCCGCAACACCGCTGCTGATTGCGGGATTGGGCGAGCATGTCACGGAACAATCGGGTGTGCTCAATCTGGGTGTCGAGGGCATGATGATCGTGGGAGCCGCCACTGCTTTTGCCGTGGCGATCCTGACAGGTTCCTCTGTGCTTGCCATTCTCGCCGGCATAAGCGCCGGAATGGTGCTCGCAGCCTTATTTGCTTTCTTTGCCGTGTGGCTGGCGGCCAATCAGGTGGCATCTGGCCTGGCGCTGACTATTTTCGGCATAGGTGCGGCCAATCTGATTGGCGCTGGGTTTGTTGGCATGAAGCGGGATACGATCCCTTCGCTTGCGATTCCCGGCCTTTCCGAGCTTCCAGTCATCGGAAAACTCGTGTTCGGGCAAGATCCTTTTGTCTATGCCTCCATCGTGCTGGCCGTTGGTATAGCGCTTTGGTTGCAGCGCACGCGTGGCGGGCTTGTGCTGCGCGGGGTTGGTGAGAATCACACCTCCGCCCATGCTATCGGACATGATGTGCGCATGATCCGGACGCAGGCGATTCTCTTCGGCGGAGCCTGTGCAGGGCTTGCGGGGGCCTATCTCTCTCTCATCTATACGCCGTTCTGGTCCCCCGGCATGACGGCTGGTCGGGGCTGGATTGCACTGGCCATTGTGGTTTTTGCCGGCGGTAAAGTGTGGCGGCTGGTTTTCGGTGCCTATCTTTTTGGCAGCATGAACGTATTGCAACTGCATGCGCAGGCAGGTTCCATCGGTTTGCCATCGCAGTTTCTCTCGGCCTTGCCCTATCTCGCGACAATTCTTGCGCTTGTCGTGCTGGCGCTCAGAAGCGGGCGACATCAAAGCGCTGTGGGTTCGTTGGGACAGCCCTTTATTCCGGACCGCTGACGTGATTTGACTCTTGGCGGATCTGGCGCGACTTTTGCTGGAATGAGCGGTGAGAACACAAGAGGGAGAGCAATATGCGTCATATCGTCAAGGCGGCTTTTGGAGTCGCGATCGGGGTAGGGGCTATTACGGGAGACGGGTTGTCATCCTCTGTGATCGCTCAGGAGAAGCTGAAAATCGGCTTCATCTATGTCGGCCCCGTGGGTGATTTTGGCTGGACCTATCAGCATGATCAGGGCCGCAAGGCGATTGAGGCGGCTTTTCCTGGCAAAGTGGAGACAACTTTTGTTGAAACCGTGCCTGAGAATGACAGCGAGCGCGCCATCGAGCAACTGGCACGCACGGGTCACAAGCTGATCTTCACGACGTCCTTCGGCTACATGGAGCCAACCTTGCGCGTGGCCAGGCGCTATCCCGATGTGAAGTTCGAACATGCGACCGGCGTGAAGCGCGCCCCCAATGTCGCGACCTATTCCGCAAAGTTCCACGAGGGGCGCTACATCATTGGCCAGATTGCGGGCAAGATGACCAAGACGAACACAATCGGTTATATCGGTGCCTTTCCGATTCCCGAAGTGATCGCGGGTGTGAACGCCTTCTATCTTGGCGCAAAATCGGTGAACCCCAATGTCAAGATCAAGATCGTCTGGGCAAATTCCTGGTTCGATCCGCCCAAGGAAGCGGATGCCGCGAAGGTGCTGATTGATCAAGGCGTTGATATCGTAACCCAGCATACGGACAGTCCCGCACCCGTGCAGGCCTCGGCGGCCCGCAACGTCCTTTCCTTCGGCCAGGCCTCGGATATGTCGCGGTTCGCACCCAACAACGTGATGACCTCGATCATCGATGACTGGAACCCCTATTACATCGAGCGCACCCGTGCTGTTCTGGAAGGAAAATGGGCGTCCAAGGATACTTTCGATGGTCTTGCCAAAGGCAAGGTTGTGATGGCGCCCTACAAGAACATGCCGGATGATGTGAAGAAAATGGCGGAAACCACGGAAGCCGCTATTCGTGCGGGAACGCTCGATCCGTTCAAATGCCCGGTCATCGACCAGACAGGCAAGACCATCGAATGCAAGGGCGGAGATCGCCTGACCGACGAGCAGGTCTTTGGCATGCTGTTTTATGTGCAGGGTATCGAAGATCAGATTCCAAAGTGAGCCAGACTGACAGGATGCTTTGACGGCGCTCGTCAAGAAGATCTGTCACAATAAATGAAAACGCCAGCCGGGGTCTCTTCGGCTGGCGTTTGTCGTTTTCCCGTTCGGGAAGCCTATCCCAAGCTGATGATGACAGCCTGCTTGCCGTCTTTGTTGACGACGGAGAGAGAGGTTTTTACCTTCGGCAGAGAGCGGGCGCGGACGCGTGCATAATGATGCGTCAGCATCGCGATCAACTCGGATGGCCGCAGGCGGTTTGCGAATTTTGCAGCCTCGGACGGCGTTGCAAGGGGCTTGGAGAATACTTCTCCAGCCTGCGCATGGCGCTTCCTGGGAGGGCGCGTGCGGGAAAGCGTTTCCTTCTGGAACCAGCTTTGTGTTGTCATCGTTGTTCCTTGAACGTCGATACGGTTGTTATTCAGAATGTGTGCACTTGCCGATCAGATGCGTTGCACGAAGCAATTGAAGCCAGATTTCTTCAGAGCTCCGCAGGCGGCGGTCGCTTCCTTGGTGTCATCAAAGCCGCCAAAACGGGCGCGGAAGAGGGTCGCGTCACCCTTCTGAACCTTTTCGGTGAAGGCCGAGGCATCAGCGAGAACCGAGCCACTCCTTGCTTTGGCCTTGTCGAGAATGGCGCGGGCCTTGCCCTCATCATCCGATGCACCGAGCTGGATGATGTATCCGCTCTGGTTTTTTGCGGACACAGACCGTGAGGTGGAGGCCGTGGTTTCGGGATCGACTTGCGCCGTCACGATTGCGGCCTGGCGCCCTGATGGAACCCTGTCCGCAGGCTTTGTTTTGGCAGTGGGTTTTGTTTCAGCCGTGGGTTGCGCGCCCGTGTTCCAGCGCAATTGCGGGCCAGCCTGCGGGGCCGGGGCAAAGGCGGTAACCGGAGTAGAAGCGGACTGACGCTCTGCGACCGCAGCGGGCTGACGGTCATTGACCGCAGCGGGCAGACGCTCTGCGAGCGCAGCGGGACGCACGGGGGCTACTGCCGCGACCGGCGCGGCCACGATCGTGGATGCCACGGTCCTGGTCGGTTGTACCTGCACGGGCGCATCGGCGATGGCGCGGCGGATATTGGCAAGGCGCTGCTGTTCTACGCTAATCAGTGGCTTTGCGGTTTCAAGCGGTTGCCTGACTTCGACAATCTTGACATCGGGTGTCTTTATCTCGGCTTTGACAGGCTGACGAACGTCAGTTTTTACGGCTTCGGCACGGTTGGTGCTCGCAGGAACGAGTGCTGCGGACTGAACAGGTGTCGCAGCCGAGGCCTCAAGCACCTTGGGAGCCGTCCTTGCGCCAGCATAAGCGCGCGGCATGTGGTTCTCGACCATGGATGCCATGCGTGCATCGCGGCTGCGTCCCGATTGTCCACCAAGAACGACAGCCATGATATGGCGATTGCCATCGCGGGCCGAGGTCAGGAGATTGAAGCCCGAAGCGCGGGTATAGCCCGTCTTGATGCCGTCAACTCCGTCCACACGGCCCAGAAGCTTGTTGTGGTTGCGGTAGTTGCGACCGGCATATTCGAAATTGCGGGTCTGGAAATAACGCCAGTATTTCGGAAAACGATCATGAATGGCGCGGCCAAGCGTTGCAAGATCGCGGGCCGTTGTGACCTGCTCGGGATTGGGCAGTCCGGAAGCGTTCTTGAAGGTGGTGCGGCTCATACCCAGTGCGCGCGCCTTGGCTGTCATCATCTCCGCGAATGTCTCCTGATCGCCGCCGACAGCTTCGGCCACCACGACAGCGACATCATTGGCAGATTTCGTCACCAGCGCCCGGATGGCTTCGTCGACTTCAATGGTTTCACCCGGATCAAAGCCGATCTTGGATGGAGCCTGGCGTGCCGCGAAAGCAGAGACGGTGAGTGGCGTATCGGGACGGAACCTGCCGCGCTCCATCTGTTCAAACAGCATGTAAAGCGTCATCACCTTTGTAACAGATGCTGGAAAGCGGGGCGCATCAGGATTGGTGCCTTCCAGCATCTTGCCGGAATTCACATCGATGATGATCGACGCATAGGGAGGAGAATAACCGGGTCTCTTGCGACGGCGCGCTTCGGCGCTATCGGTCATTGCCGTCAGGGCCACAACAGCCAGAATCAAACTGCTGACAACAGAAAACGCAAATCGACGGGACGCAAACGCAACCATTGACGCAACTCACACGCTACACGATGACACACCTGACCTCGCCGTTGCCGGAAGGTCACAGTTTTTGATCATAGGGGGATGAGGTTAGTATTGGGTTAAGCCGGGTTTTGTTCCCGGTCCCATGAATGGAGGCTCAGCCCGAGCTGCGGGCTATATGCAGAGTGGCGCATGCAGCCATGCAATTGTGCATCGCACAATGATCTTGACATGCATGTTGCAATGCAGCATATACAGCTCCAGCGAGGTCAATGACTGCCTCGCACCGCATCAATGGAGCGACGATCATGACACCAACTTTTGAAGATTTCCAGAAGACCGCAAAAGACAACATGGATGCAAGCACCAAGGCTTTTGCTGTTGCCAGCAAGAACGCCCAGACCCTTGCAACCGAATCCGCTGACTATGCCAAGAAGGCCTATGATGCCAACGCAGCCCATGTTGAAAAGCTGCTTGCTGTGAAGACCCTCGACAAGGTTGTTGAACTCAACACCGAATTTGCCAAGTCCGCTTACGAAGGTTTCGTTGCCCAGGCAACCAAGCTCGGCGCACTCTACAGCGACTTCGCCAAGGAAGCCGTGAAGCCTGTTGAAGCTGCTTTTGCCAAGGCAAAGACCGCTGCCAAGTAATTGATGCTGCGAATATGATTCGCGCATAAAACTCCCTTCAGGGATATAAAAACCCGGCTTTGCGCCGGGTTTTTTTATTTTGAAATCCTCGCATATCTTTTAGCATTGCCCCCTGGTGCAAACGGTAATGTGTCACTATTTTCATCTTAGTTCGAAATACGTGCTTCGCTTTCGATCCATCAGGAGAGGGAAGCATTGACGGGGTTGCCATTGACGAAACACTCTTTTCTCCCGGCTGTGGAGGATATGCGGATCAAGGCCAGTGACAAACGCCGTACGCCAGATCGAGGCGGCGATGGGTCCGCAACATCTGTCATTACGAAAACAGCGCCGAAGACCAAACGCCCGAATATGTACCGTGTGCTTCTGCTGAATGATGATTACACGCCTATGGAATTCGTGATTCACGTCCTGGAACATTTCTTCAATAAAAGCCGCGAAAGTGCCACTCAGATCATGCTGCACGTTCACAATCAGGGAATTGGGGAATGTGGTGTGTTTACCTACGAAGTGGCGGAGACCAAAGTGACGCAGGTCATGGACTTCGCTCGTAAAAACCAGCATCCACTCCAATGCATCATGGAAAAGAAGTGAGGGCGTCTTGCCAACATTTTCCCGAAATCTAGAAAAGGCGCTGCATCAGGCGCTGGCTTTTGCCAACGAGCGGCGGCACGAATACGCCACGCTTGAGCATCTTTTGCTGTCATTGCTTGACGATGTCGATGCGACAGCGGTGATGAAGGCTTGCAATGTCGATAACGAGGCGCTCAAGCGCACCTTGCAGGATTATGTCGATAATGAACTGGAAGGGCTCATCCATTCGGGTAAAGCCGAGGCCAAGCCAACCGCCGGTTTCCAGCGGGTTATCCAGCGCGCGGTTATCCACGTGCAGTCTTCAGGACGGGAAGAAGTAACGGGTGCGAATGTGCTGGTTGCGATCTTCGCCGAACGGGAAAGCCATGCCGCCTATTTCCTGCAAGAGCAGGATATGACGCGCTATGACGCTGTCAATTATATCAGCCATGGCATTGCAAAGCGTGCCGGCGCATCGGAAGCCAAGCCACCGCGCGGTGCGGCTGAAGAAGAAGAACAGGAATCGCGTCAGGGTGAATCGCCAAACAAGAAAAAAGAAGGCGCATTGGATAGTTACTGCGTTAACCTCAACAAGAAGGCGAGGGAAGGTAAGGTCGATCCGCTCATCGGTCGCGAAGCGGAGGTGAATCGCACCATCCAGATTCTGTGCCGACGCTCGAAGAACAATCCGCTCTATGTCGGTGACCCCGGAGTGGGCAAGACGGCCATTGCCGAAGGTCTGGCGCGCAAGATCATCAAGCGGGAAGTTCCCGAAGTGCTGTTCGAGGCCACCGTTTTCTCTCTCGATATGGGCTCGCTGCTTGCGGGCACACGCTACCGAGGTGATTTCGAGGAGCGGCTCAAGCAAGTGATGAAAGAGATCGAACAGCATCCCAATGCGATTCTGTTCATTGACGAGATCCATACGGTGATTGGTGCCGGTGCCACGTCCGGCGGCGCGATGGACGCGTCCAATTTGCTGAAGCCTGCGCTGGCTGCCGGAACCTTGCGTTGCATTGGCTCCACGACCTACAAAGAGTATCGCCAGCATTTCGAGAAAGACCGGGCGCTAGTCCGCCGCTTTCAGAAGATCGATGTGAACGAACCCTCGGTTCCTGACGCCATCGAGATTCTCAAGGGGCTCAAGCCTTATTTCGAGGATTATCACAAACTGAAATACACCAATGAAGCGGTGAAAGCGGCTGTTGAACTGTCTGCGCGCTACATCCATGACCGCAAACTGCCGGACAAGGCGATTGATGTGATCGATGAATGTGGTGCCTCGCAGATGCTCCTGCCGGAAGCCAAGCGTAAAAAGACCATTGGCATCAAGGAGATCGAGATCACCATTGCAACGATGGCGCGCATACCGCCGAAGACGGTCTCCAAAGACGATGCAGAAGTGCTCCAGAACATGGAATCAACACTCAAGCGCATGGTCTATGGACAGGATAATGCGATTGGCCAGATCACGGCGGCGATCAAGCTTTCCCGTGCCGGATTGCGCGATGGTGAGAAGCCCATTGGTTGTTATCTCTTCTGCGGACCGACTGGCGTGGGCAAGACGGAAGTGGCCAAGCAGCTCGCCAAGGTGCTTGGTGTCGAGCTACTGCGCTTCGATATGTCGGAATATATGGAGCGCCACACCGTCAGCCGCCTGATTGGTGCGCCTCCGGGCTATGTCGGCTTCGATCAGGGTGGATTGCTGACCGATGGTGTTGATCAGCATCCTTTCAACGTGCTGTTGCTCGATGAAATCGAGAAAGCGCATCCTGATCTGTTCAATATCCTTCTCCAGGTCATGGACCATGGAAAGCTGACGGATAATAACGGCAAAAAGGTCGATTTTCGCAATACGATTCTGATCATGACCACCAATGCGGGTGCGGCTGACATGGCGAAATCCGCTTTCGGTTTCACCCGGACCAAGCGGGAAGGGGATGATCTGGAGGCGATCAACAAGCTGTTCTCTCCCGAGTTCCGCAACCGTCTGGATTCGGTGGTTTCCTTTGGCCATCTTCCAACAGAGGTTGTCACCCAGGTCGTCGACAAGGTCATCATGCAACTGGATGCACAGCTTTCCGAGCGCAATGTCTCTATCGAACTTTCCGAGGAGGCTCGCAACTGGCTTGTCGAGAACGGCTATGATCAGGCCATGGGCGCGCGACCGATGGCGCGTCTCATCCAGAGCGCGATCAAGACGCCTCTTGCGGATGAAGTTCTGTTCGGGCGCCTGAAAAATGGTGGCGTTGTGCGTGTTATCGTGACCGGAGACGAGCAGGGCCACAAGAAGCTTGGCTTTGTCTATCCCGATGGCCCGCTGTTGCCGCGGCCAGAAGCTGTTGTCGAGGCAGCGAATAAAAAGCCGCGCAAAAAGAAGGCTGCGTCGCTTCGGGTACGTGAAAAAAGACAGGCTATTGACAAAATGCCTCCTGAAAGGCCAGTTTCGCGCAGTTCGGTTCCCAAGGTTCCCCTCAAGTCGTGAGTTTGTCTCGTGTTCGGTACATATCAGCGTTGGAGTGATGCCCGTTATCGCCGTGCGGCCAACCGTCGCCGCACGGAGGAAATCATGGGCTGGGTCTGTGTGCCTATAATCCTCGTTGTGGGCTGGTATTCATGGTCGGCCTGGGAGCAGGTTATGGCGGAAAGACCTCAGCTTCGTGAACAGGTGACACCTGCCAACACGGGTGTTCAGCGTCGATAGACGCTGTTATTTGGCGCGGGGATCCAGCGCGTCACGCAAGCCGTCACCCAGCAGATTGAACGACAATACCGTGATAAAAATCGCGATTCCCGGAAAAACTGCCATCCACGGCGCATTGGAAAGAAACCTTTGCGCGGAGTTAAGCATGGAACCCCAGGAGGGCTGCGGCGGCTGCTGGCCAAGACCGAGGAACGAGAGCGCGGCCTCTGCGATGATAGCCGTTGCGATGGTCAGCGTCGCCTGCACCAGAAGCTGCGGCATGATGTTGGGCAGGATGTGCCGGAAAGCGATGCGCGCCGGTGGATTGCCGACGGCGCGGGCGGCTTCGACGTAATCCTCGACCTTCACGGAGATCACCTGTCCTCGTGTCAGGCGGATGAACAGCGGTGTTGCGGTGATGCCGATAGCAATCATGGCATTGGTGAGCGAGGGCCCAAGGAACGCTGCCATGGCAATTGCCAGAATGAGGAACGGACAGGCCAGCATTGCATCGGTGAAACGACTGATCAGGGCATCAATCCAGCCACCGCGATATCCCGCCAGAATACCCAGCGGAACGCCCAGAAAAAGAGCAATGGTGACGGAAATCACACCCGCCGAGAGCGAAGCACGGGCCCCATAGATGATGCGCGCAAAGAGGTCTCTGCCCACCTCATCCGTGCCAAACCAATGGAGCGCGGAAGGGGGTTTGCGAACGCTGGACCAACCTTGCTTGATGGGATCATGCAGGGAGAGATAGGGCGCAAAAACAGCCAGTATCACAATGATCAGCAGCAGGACCAGCGCCAGCATCGCGCCCTTGCGGCGCTGCAACCGGCGCCACGCCCGCGCCAGCGGGCTCTCGATAACGGATTCAGAGGCAGCGTCAGCGATGATGGCGGAGAGAGGTGCAGCGCTCATCATCAGGCCCTGAGGCGAGGGTTGACAAGGATATAGCCGATATCCGCCAGCAGATTGAGCAGGATATAGGTCGTCGCCGTCACCAGGACGACGCCTTGCACCACCGCGTAATCCCGGTTGAAAACGGCATCGACAATGAGTTTGCCGAAGCCGGGAATGGTGAAGATTTGTTCGGTCAGCACTGCTCCAGACAGAAGCGTGCCGAATTCCAGTGCGCCCAGGGTGATGATCGGTGTCAGCGCATTGCGCATGGCGTGCTTGATCACCACGGTCTTTTCCATCAAGCCCTTGGCGCGTGCGGTGCGCACGTAATCGCTTTCCAGCGCTTGCAACATCGCAGCGCGCGTATGGCGCATCAGAATGCCCGCAATGGAATTACCCAGCACGAAAGCCGGCATGATCGTGGTTCGGATCGAGCCCCAGAAATCCTCGAAGGGGCTGACATATCCTGATGCTGGCAGCCAGCCGAGATAGACCGAGAAGAACAGGATCATCATGATCCCCAGCCAGAAATTCGGCGTCGAAATGCCCCAGAGCGAGATGACATTGACGGCGTAATCCCAGAAGCTGTCGCGTTTGACAGCCGAGATGATTCCCGCCGTCACTCCGATCACGAGGGCGATGATGATCGCCATGAAGGCGAGTTGCATGGTGACGGGGAGCTTCTGCAATACCAGATCCGTGACACTCGCCTTGAGGCGCATCGATTCCCCGAGATCGCCTTTCAGCACGCCGCCGATCCAGTAGACATACTGGACGGGCAGCGGCTGATCGAGCCGGTATTGCTTGCGGATCTGGGCGATGACTTCGGGGTCATTTTCTTCGCCCGCCATCACGGTCGCCGGATCGCCCGGCAGCAGCTGCTGCAACAGGAAGATGATCACCGACACGAAGAAGACGGTGGGCAGCAGTTGCAGCAGGCGGTTGCCGAGGAGGGAAAGCATGGGAAGAATAGCCTCCTGAAGATGGTTTTTCATTTGATAGAAGTAGTTTTAACTCTTGTCATTCCCGACCGGAGCGAAGCGGAGGAGCGGGAATCCAGCACTTTACCTTTCAGAAGAAAGGCTGGATTCCCGCTCCACTTCGTGGTCGGGAATGACGGTACGGCACCTTAATTCAACTTCAGGCCCTTCACACGCACCAATCCGTCCGGCATCTGGGTGTAGCCTTGCAAGCGGCTGCTGTGCGCGATGATGACGAGGCGGTGATAGAGATAGATGATCCCGCCTTCATCGTTCATCTTGGCGGTTGCCTTTTCGTAGACCGCCTTGCGCTCGGCCACTGTGCCCTTGGTGCGGGCTTCATCCAGCCAAGCATCGACTTCGGCATCGCTGTATCCGCCGTAATTGTTTGGCTGGCCGGTTTTGGCGAAGCTGAAAATATTGCCATCAGGATCGGTGCGGCCCGACCAGGCCAGCATGAAGGCCTGATAGCGGCCGTTCTCGGCTTCAACCAGCGAGGTGGCAAATTCCGTGACGCGGATTTTCATCTCGAACCCTGCTTCCGCCGCCATGGCCTGGATGACTTCCGCCACCTGCCGTGTCTCGGGGTTGTTAGGCACCATGAAATCGAGGGGGATGGGCGTCTTCACGCCGGCATCGGCGATCAGTTTCCTGGCTTTGGCAACGTCACGGGCGGGAACAGGGAATTTCGCCTGATAATAGGGGTGGCTCGGGCTGACCCACTGGTTGCCCGGTGTGTTCTCCCCGTTGAAGACCACATCATTGATCGCCTTGCGGTCGATGGCGGCGGCGAGCGCCTGACGGATACGTTTGTCAGCAAAGACCTTGGATGCTTCGCCTTTGCCGACGTTGATCGTCATGCCCTGATAGCCAAGCTCGGGGCTTGTCGCGAGTTTGAGCCGGTTGTTGGCGCGTATCTCCTTGATGTCGGTGGCGAGCGCCCGCTCGATCAGGTCAAGCTGGCCGGATTTGAGATTGGCGAGGCGCACGGTTGAATCGACCACAGGCAAATAGGTGATCCGGTCGATGGTTACGTTTGCCTTGTCCCAGTAATCGGCAAATTTTTCGACGACGATGCGGTCCTGCTGCACCCGCTCCACAAACTTGTAGGGGCCGGCACACACTGGTTTCAGTCCGAATTTATCGCCAGCTTCTTTCGCGGCCTTGGGGGATACCATCATGCCGGAACGGTCCGTCAACTGCGCGATCAGGGGTGCAAAAGGGGCTTTCAGATCAAGCCGGATGGTCAGGGGGTCCACCACCACCACTTTGTCCACCACGGAGAGTTCAGGGCGGCGGAACGAGCCCTGCATGGTCATGTGACGATCCAGTGAATATTTTGCGGCTTCTGCATCCAGCGCTTCGCCGTCGTGGAACTTCACACCGGGCCGCAACTTGATGGTGACAGCTTTGCCATCGGCTGCTGTTTCATGGGAGAGCGCCAGTTGTGGCACGACATTGAGTTTTTCATCAATGTCGAAGAGTTTGTCACAGATCGAGGAGAAGACGATGCGGCCCACATAGGTTCGCGCTGTTGTGGGGTCGAGTGCATCAGGGTCCTCGGCAAGGCCAATGCGCAGATTGGTCTGGGCTTGTGCGGTGATTGCTCCCGCTGTCAGCATCAGGGCCGCCGCAGCAGCGCGCAGGATCGTCTTCATGATGGCTCTCCTCTTGGTGTGTTTGACAGTTTTCCAGCATTCCCGCTTTCCGCAAAGCGCGCAACAAGCGCTTGCAGGCGCGGATCCATTTTTCCCTCTTCGGGTAGAAGATTAATGGCAGGCGGCAGGTCTTGCGTCCTGTGGCAGGCTGTGGCGTGGCTCTCAGCCATGGTCAGGATGGGGACTTCGCTGCGGCAGCGTTCAATCACAAACTGGCACCGCGTGTGAAGATGGCAACCCGCAGGCGGATTGACAGGCGATGGCACATCCCCTTCTAGGATCACGCGCCGCCGTTCGGCCTGCGGAGCTGTGACGGGAATCGCAGAAAGCAATGCGCGGGTGTAGGGGTGCTTCGGGTTGGCAAAAAGCTCATCCGTTGTTGCCAGTTCGACAATGCGCCCGAGATACATCACAGCGATACGATCCGCGATGTGTTTCACCACCGCGAGATCATGCGAGATGAAGATCATGGCAAGATCCAGATCACGCTGCAAATCTCTCAAAAGATTGAGGATTTGTGCCCGGATTGAAACATCCAGCGCGGAGACCGGCTCGTCGCAAACCAGAAGTCTCGGTTCTCCCGCCAAGGCCCGTGCAATAACGATGCGCTGGCGCTGGCCGCCGGAAAATTCATGCGGATAGCGCAAAGCCTGCTCCGGCTTGAGGCCGACACGGCGCATCAGCTCATGCACGCGGGCGCGGCGCAGCTTCGGCGGCACGATGGCGTGCAGCATCAGCGGTTCCTCGATGATGTCGCTCACTGTCATGCGTGGATTGAGCGAGGCAAACGGATCCTGGAAGATCAGCTGGAAATGACGGCGCTTGCCGCGCAAGGCGGTTTCTGTCAGTCCCGCAAGGTCCTCGCCATCGAAGCTCACGCTGCCTGCCGTGGGCTCCAGCAAACGCAGCAGCAAACGGCCGACGGTGGATTTTCCGCAGCCGGATTCGCCAACGATGGCGAGCGTTTCCCCTGCCTTGAGGGTGATATCGACTCCATCCACGGCTTTCAGGGTGGCTTTCGGCTTGCCCAGAAGAGAGCGCTGCGTGATGAAATGCTTTGCAAGGCCGCGGGCTTCCAGCAGCGGTGGCGAATGACGCGGTGTCTGGTGCATCGTCATGCAACGAGCCTTTCCAGCGGCGCTTTCCAGCAGCGCGTGAACCGGCCCGGCTCGGGCTGGCTGACAGGAGGGGCTTCGGCCCGGCAATGGCTGTCTGAAAATGCGCAGCGCGGCGCGAAACGACAGCCGGTCAGGGCGCTCGACATATCCGGCACCGTTCCCTCGATCACGGCGAGTTTCTCCCGCTTTTCGTCCAGCCTAGGCAGCGATCCCATGAGTCCGATGGTATAGGGGTGCTGCGGGAAGCGGAAGAGGTCGTTCACGGGGGCCTGCTCGACAATCTCGCCTGCATACATCACCGCCACATCGTCACACGTCTCGGCCACCACGCCCAGATCATGGGTGATCAGAATGACAGAGGCTCCGGCCTCTTCGCGCAATGTGCGCAGGAGATCAAGGATCTGTGCCTGAATGGTCACGTCGAGCGCGGTTGTGGGCTCATCGGCGATCAGCAGGTCGGGGTCGCAGGCCAGCGCCATGGCGATCATCACTCGCTGGCGCATGCCACCGGAGAGGCGATGCGGATATTCGTCGAAGCGCGCTTCAGGATTGGGAATGCGCACCTTGCGCAGCATATCGATAGCGCGCGTCTTTGCCTGTTCCGGCGTCACTTCACGGTGGCGCAACACTGCTTCCATGATCTGGTCGCCCACGGTGAAGGACGGATTCAGCGAGGTCATAGGCTCCTGAAAGATCATGGCGATGCGGTTGCCCCTGAGGTCCCTGAGAGTCTCAGCTGGCATCATGCGCAGATCCTTGCCCTCATAGAGAACGCGTCCCGAAATCTCTGTTCCTCGTGACGGCAGCAGCCCCATGATCGCCAGCGACGTCACGCTCTTGCCGCAGCCGGATTCACCCACGATGCCCAGCGTCTTACCGCGCCGGACATCGAAGCTGATGCCGTCAACAGCGCGGGTGACGCGGCCGTCCGCGCCATGGAAGCGAACGCCAAGGTCTTGAACGCGCAGGAGCAGGGATTGATCCATCAGCCGGTGGCCCCCTCATTGGAGGAATGAGCCATGGATTGCGCTATTCTGCGCTCGATCTCTTCCCGCCCGATGACGCCTGAGGGATTGGCACGGCTTGGCATGCAGGTGCGGAAATGGGTGTAGCGCTCACGGCTCACCGCTTCGAGCCGGGCAAGCTCCGCCAGCGGATCAGCGTGATCATCCACGCGGATGTCGATCAGCGGATACTCCTCGTCATCATGGGTTAGCAGTGCGGCTGATTGCCTGCCGCGCTTGTCGCCGCCAGCTTCCTCGCCCGCTTTCAGCGCAGCAATGAAACGTCTGGCAAAGGGCATTGCACTTTCGGCGGCAAAGACACGCGCCGTCTCCTCGATCACCTGCGGACCGGCCAGCATATTGCCCGCGACCGAGAAGTGTGCGCGAATGAGATGACCAGCCCAAGGCACGCAATTCGCCCCGGTATAGGTGGCAAAGCGGGCGGCGCTGTCCATGACATGCACCTGCCGGTCGCCGCGCCCCTCGTCAATGGCGGTGACGATGCCGATAACATCGGCGGCACTGGCGCCTGCTTTCAAAAGTTCCAGCCCGCGGTAGCCATAGAAGGGGTTGATGAAGGCCTGGCTGGCGATCGCACCGATGCCTGTTGCGACAAATGGCACCCGCGCTCCCACGGCAAAGGCGCAGGTCGAGACACCAATGCCGATCTGGCCGGTGAGGGGGTCTTTCGCAACGATGGACCAGGTCATTGGATAACCCCATGCAGATCGCCTCTGCTCCTCATCCTGAGGTGCGAGCCAGAGGCGAGCCTCGAAGGACGCACTACGATCATGCAGCCGTTATTCTTTTTGAAGCGTTTGGTATCGTTGCTGTTTTGCGTCCTTCGAGGCTCGCTACGCGAGCACCTCAGGATGAGGATTTTTGGTCTGATGTGGCATGCTACAAGATCAGCGACCATGGTCATCTCCCTATCGCGTATCCCTGCATGCCGCGTGGATTGGCAGCGGCCTTCAGCATGCCATTATCTTGCGCAGCTGCCACCAGCCGCCCCTCGCTCCAGTCGCCACCGATCTCCACCTTGTGGCCACGGCGCTTGAGTTCCTGCACTGTCTTTTCCGGAAAACGACTTTCAACGACGATAACGCCTGGGCGGGCCAGGCGCGGCCAGAAGCTCTGTGGAAAGTGCTCGGTGTGAAAAGCCGGGGCGTCGATTGCCTGCTGAAGGTTCATGCCGGCATGGACATGGCGCAAGAACATCTGCGGAATCCACTGGTCCTGCTGGTCACCGCCGGGTGAGCCCCAGGCGAGATAGGGTTTGCCATCACGCAAAGCCATCGTTGGCGAGAGCGTGGTGCGTGGGCGGCGGCCTTCGCCCAGGGCGGATGGATGATCAGGATCAAGCACGAACATCTGGGCACGTGAGCCAAGGCAGAAACCAAGCTCCGGGATGATCGGTGAGCTTTGCAGCCAACCGCCGGACGGCGTGCCGGCGATCATGTTGCCGTGGCGGTCGATGACGTCATAATGGACGGTGTCGCCCCGCATCACATCGGCCGTACCGCGTTCGCCAGCGCCATGACCCGTGTTTGCGCGGTTGATCTCGCCTACCGTAGGCTCACCCACGCCCATGGCGCTGACGGCCTGGCGCGAAGCATCCGAAACGGTGACATGCATCGGTTTGCCACGGCCCGGAATGGTCCCCGGCCGCTGCTCCATCGAAGCCGTATCGGTGATCAGCTTGCGGCGCTCATCGTTGTAGGCATCCGACAGCAGGATATCGAGCGGGATATCCGAGAAATCGGGATCGCCGAGGAAAGTATCGCGGTCCGCGAAAGCAAGCTTTGCCGCCTCGACAACGAGATGCACGAAATCCGGGCCGGTGACGTCAATGCCATCGAGACCAAAGCCTTTCAGCAAGGCGAGTTGCTGCAATGTTGCGATGCCCTGGCACCAGCCGCCGGGCTTGAGCACCCGGTAGCGCCCGTAATCGTATCCGGCGGGCTCCTCGACGCTGGCCTGCCAGCGGGCCATGTCCTCACCGGTCAGGACGCCCTTGTTGCGATGCCCTGAGGAATCCATGAGCTCCTGCATCCGGCAGAAACGATCAATCGCTTCTGCCACAAAGCCCTGCGACCAGATTGTGCGGGCTTTCTCGATCTGCTGCACACGGTCGCCGCCCGCACTTTCGGCTTCCGTGAGAAGCCGCTCATAGGTGTCGGCGAGGGCGGGATTGCGAAAAAGCTCGCCTGGAACAGGTGGTTTGCCACCCGGCAGATAGAGCGCTGCCGATGTCGGCCATTCTTTCTCGAACAGCTCCTGCACGGTCTGGATTGTGGCCGCGATGCGCTCCACCAGCGGATAGCCGTGCCGTGCGTAATGGATTGCAGGCTCCAGAACTGCGCGCAAGGTCACGCTGCCGTAATCGCGCAATACCAGCATCAGGGCATCAAACGTGCCGGGAACGCAGGTGGCGAGAAGGCCTGATCCTGGCACCAGT
>JANNRX010000225.1:0-1974 GCA_031401875.1 Hyphomicrobiales bacterium
GTCAGCGTCGAAACCGTGGCGATCACAGAAGCGATGCGCAAGCTTCCGCGCTGAGGCTTCACCCAGCCGCGATATACTTCCGCAGCACGGCCGCAATCTTCTCCGGGGCCGAAGCATGGGGCACCATCGAGACGAACTTGCCGTCCGGGCCCATCAGGTAGGTCAGCGTTCCGTGGTTGATCGAGAAGCGCTGGGTCGGCGAATGCGGCTTGTCGCCATGCGCTGGGATGGTTGATGCGAGCGACGGAACCGCATGGCGTGGTCCAGCCCAGCGGGTGGCTGGGGCAGGGGTCTTCAGCTCGGAATCAAGCTTCACCCTGAGGCGATGCACGCGGTAGGCTTTCGCAACGGCTGAAAGTTCCGCCTCCGAGCCGGTCAGGCCGACGAGCCGCGGATGGAAGGCCTCGACGTACTCTTTGAGGTCCGATGCCGTATCACTCGGGTCCACCGTCACGAACAGCGGTTGAACCTTGACGTCCAGCGGCTTGATCAGATCGAGCGCGTTGATCAGGTTGGGCACGTCGACGGGGCAGGCGTCGATGCAACGGGTGAAGCCGAAATAGACCAGCATGAAGCTGCCGAGATAATCCTTCTCGGTGACGCGCTTGCCGTTGTGGTCGGTGAGGCTGAACGGGCCACCAAAGCGGCCCGCTAGCGGATCTTTGCCCGCGAGGGGGTCTTTGCCAGTGGTCTGTGCCAGACCGAGGCCGGGTGTAACGATGCCGGCCGCAGCAAGCGTGAGAAACGATCTGCGGCCGAGCATTGGGTTACTGAGCCTTCGGCTTGAGGTCGATGCGACCGAGCGGACCAGATTTGGCGAGTTGCGCCTTGATTGCCGGGTCATTGCGGAACCATTCGTCGCTGGCCCCGTTTTTCGCAACCCAGGCCTTGCCGAACCCGTCAACTGGCGAATATTCCGCCGCCTTTGGATCGGTCTTGATACCCTGCACCATATAGATCGGCATCTTGGGGTTTTCGAAGAGAATACCATCCGCCTTGATCACCTTGCCGCAGAGAGGTGCCAGATCAACCACGGCCCCTGCGAAGAGATCGGTGTTCTTGGCAGCGACAAGAAGCTTGCCGTCGCTCAGCTTAATGCCGAGCTGGCGTTTGCCTTCGCCGCACTTGGGCGCACAGCGCTTGGCGACTTCGCAAAGAAGATCGACAACCGTGCCTTCGATTTCGAGCGGCTTTTCATTCTTGGCTCCGATGCCTTCCGCTGCCGAGAGAGGCAGCGAAGCGAGCATGAGGAGCGGCGCGGCGAAGGAGATGATTTTTACAGTGTTCTTCATGGTGGCTTCTCCTCAATTGCCGAATGGCACGATGCCGTGCTCGTCATGGGTCAGCGTGACGATGCCCTTGTCCGTCGCGACCTTGTTGACGAGCAGGTAATTCACGCCGTCGCGCTTGATCAGTTCGCCGTCCACTGTCACCTCATGGGCCTGAATGGTCACGAGCTTCGGGTTGGCGACATTGTTGTCGTCCTCCTCGATGCGCAGGATCAGGAAAACATCGCCGTTCTTGTCCTTGATGCTGACAGGAATGCCGCCGACTGCGCACCAGACAGCGCATTGATAATGGGCGGAGCCGCTGGCGAACATCACTTCCGAGACAGAGCAGAAGGTATCAATGATCTCGCCCGTCACCTGAACGCGAGCGCCTTGCGCTTGCGCGGCATGGCCAAAGCCCAATATTGCCGTGGCTGCCGTCACAGACAGACAAAAGTTTTTCAAATAGTTCATAAAATACCTCCCCTTGATCTGGCATACATGCCTCGTGACGTTAAAAATGCCCAATCACAAAATTGGGAGATACGAGTGACCGCCAGACTGAAACAGGAAACGCCAAAGCAATCCTCCTACGATGTGGTGATCATCGGTGGCGCCATGATGGGGGCCTCGACGGCATGGTTCTTGTCGGACAACAAGGATTTTAGCGGCTCGGTTCTGGTCATCGAGCGCGATCCGACCTACG
>JANNRX010000226.1:0-7134 GCA_031401875.1 Hyphomicrobiales bacterium
TCCGCTGGCTGGAGAAGGCCGGTCGGGATGTTCACATCGGTCTGCCTCCACTGGATGCGGGTCAGCTTGAAGTGACTATAGAAGCCACCTTGTCATCGGGTGAGATCGTCAGCAGGCAGATCATGATCCAGCCGCAAATCGGGCAGGTCAGCGCAGTCAAGGAGGTTTTGCCAATACCTCCGTCTGATCCGACACTGGCAGCAAGGAAGCCATTCCTGGGTGTCAAGCGTGAGGTCAGGGAGGTCGCACCTGCATTGTAGCAGCGATGCTTTGCCTCTGCGGGAGCTCCATGGCATGATAGCGCCATGGAGCTTTTCGCGATTCCCGGCAATCCTGTGCCCAGCAATGCCTATGTCGGCAGCATCGTCACTTCGGATGGTGTGACACTGCGGTATGCCCGCTGGCGACCGACGTCACGCCGGACTCTTGGTACAATCTGCCTCATTCAGGGCCGGGCGGAATTCATCGAGAAATATTTCGAAACAATCACCCAATTGCGCCGTCGTGGTTTTGCTGTCGTGGCGTTTGATCTCAGGGGGCAAGGCGGATCAGAGCGGCTTCTGAGCGATGCCCGCAAGGGTCATGTCGATGATTTTGCTGAATATGGCGAGGATATCAGTACCATCCTTCAGTCCGTGATGCTTCCATCGATGCCCAAACCGTATTTTGCCATCGCCCATTCCATGGGCGCCGCCGCACTCTTGCTGGCGCTGGACAGGGGCGAAACGCGATTCGAGCGGGTTGTTCTGCTTGCGCCGCTCATCGGGTTGGTGGGGATGAAGTTTTCTGGCCTGGCGAGTGCAGCCGCGTCCATCCTCGATTTTCTGGCGCTTGGGACGCGTTATGTGCCGACAGGCGGCGCGACATCGCTGGCGACCAAGCCATTTGCGGGCAATCGCCTGTCCTCCGATCCTGTACGCTATCAGCGGGTCGCGGATATCGTGGCAGCCAGGCCTCGTCTGGCACTTGGCGATCCGACCATCCGCTGGGCCTTTGCCATGTTCCAGATGTTCAAGCGGTTTGCCGAGCGTGATTTCGGCCGACGCCTGGCCGTACCGTCACTGATGCTGATTCCCGGGGCCGATCCCTTGTGTTCGAGCCACGCGGCAGAAGCGCTTGCCGCGCGCATCAGGGCCTGTCAGCCTGTCATTATCCCCGGTGCAAGGCATGAAATTCTCACCGAGCGCGATTCCTATCGGGCGCAGTTCTTTGCAGCTTTCGACCGTTTCATCCCGGGAGAGACGCATGAGCAGGATCTGTTGTCGCAAGACGCGCATGAAGAGTTGATCGAAGGGCATCAATTCCAGGAATCCTGAGTGGCATCCAGCACTGCACCCTCAGTGGCGTGAAAGCTCTTCCAGCGCCATGGCATGCATCGCGTGATTACCTGCTGCCACTATGGCACCACCCTCTGCCGCTGATCCTCCGTCCCAGGTCGTGACAACGCCGCCTGCTCCCTCAATAATGGGAATGAGGGGTGCAATATCATAGGCTTGCAGGCCTGTTTCCACCACAAGGTCGATATGGCCTGCGGCCAGCAGGGCATAGGCGTAGCAGTCGCCCCCATAGCGCGCGAGCTTGCAGCGGCTCTCCAGCCTGTCATAAGCCTCGCTCTGCGCGCCCTTGATAATGCGCGGGCTGGTTGTCGCGATGAAGGCATCGCCGAGGCTGTCGCATCGGCGGGTCTTGAGAAGACGGCGGCCTTTTGCCGAGAGGTGTGTTGCGGTAGCCCCGTCACCGATAAAGCGCTCTCCCACATAGGGCTGGTTCATCATGCCATACACCGGCGTGCTGTTGCGTTGCAGGCCAACCAGCGTTCCCCATGTTGGCAGGCCGCAAATAAAGCCCTTCGTGCCATCGATGGGATCGATGATCCATTCGTATTCTGCGCCTTCATTCTCGCGACCAAATTCTTCACCTCGGATGGCGTGAGCGGGAAATGCAGCCCGGATACGCTCTCGAATGGCCAGTTCTGCACCACGATCAGCCTCTGTCACGGGATCAAAGGCGCGTCCTGCGGCCTTGTCGGAAACAGCAAGCGGCATACGAAAAAAGGGCAGGATGACCGCGCCCGAGATCTGCGCGAGTTCTGCGAAAAAAGCATCAAGGGCGATGACTGTCATGACGGGTGCTTCTTCAGGCTGTGTCGGAAAAAGGGAATTTGTATTTTCAACTGAAGCCTTTCCAAGGCGATCATTCAAGGGAAGGCAAGCTCTTTCAAGGAAGAGACAGCCCCTTGCAATGTCTCTTGAAACGGCTTTCAGAGAGAGTGCCGAGCTATGCAAAATACGCATGACACGCAGTTAATAAACAAAACATCATATTTATGAATGACTTAAGGTTGCTTCTTGGAAAAAAGATCTTTTATTTTCATTTCAGAACAAATTAGCTCTTGAAATTTGTGCGCTGCAGCGCAATCTTTGCAACTGCGAAAGGGCAATTCTGTTGCCTGATCGCTGCCCTTTTTGGGCGTTTCCTCCCTAGACTTGGGCCGCGTTCGCGCGGCCCCTTTTTTTATTCGGCGGCCTGCCGATAGTGACCAGGTATCGCGCGGATACTGGCGGATAGCGCGGAAGCAATAGCTTCAATGATCGCTGTCAGATCATCCTTGAGGGCTGGAAATCCCGCAGTCGGCTGCAAGGTTTCCTCATCCATGTAGAGTGCGCGGTTCAGTTCAATCTGAATCGCATGATTGCCTGATACGGGGTGGCCATAATGCTCCGTGATGAACCCGCCCGCATAGGGTCGGTTGCGCGCTACGGAATAGCCGCAGTTTTCAAAGGCCTGCTGCGTTATATCGATCAGGTGTGCCGCGCAGCTCGTGCCATACCGGTCACCCAGAACGATATCGGGCCTTTGGCCATTGTCGGGGCCCAGACTCACCGAGGGCATGGAATGGCAATCGAACAGGATTGCTTCTGCAAATTGCCGCTGTGTCTGCTGCATCAGGCTGCGCAGGGCACGATGATAAGGCCGATAGAGGCTGTCAATGCGTCTGAACGCTTCCGCGACCTGTAACGGCCCGCGATAGATCTCCTGTCCGTCACCGACAATACGGGGAATGCTGCCAAGACCACCGGCGACGCGCACGGAGCGGGTATTGGCGAAGGATGGCAAGCGTCCCTCGAACATGCGCGGGTCCAGTTCATAAGGCTCCCGGTTGGCATCAAGATAGGCTCGGGGGAAATGGGCCTTCAGCAGCGGTGCCCCTCGATTGGGAGCTTCTGCGAACAGAAGATCGACGAAACAATCTTCGGATCGGCGCAGTGCATGCTGATCAAGCCGTGATTCGGCAAGAAAGCTTGCGGGGTAATGCCTGCCGGAATGGGGGGTATTGAACACGAATGGCAAGGTCTGCTCAAATGGAGCGAGAACCTCGAAAGGCGGTTCAAACACGGCGCTCAATCCAGCTATCTCCTGCTTTTGACTTGCCGTATCCGATTATCAGGATAAAAACACAACTGCTTCATTGGTTCTTTACCTGCTTTGGCTTTAACCTATCATTCCGTGCGCGAAAGACGAGTGAAAAGTCATGTCCCGAATTCTGCTGGCCGAAGATGATAATGATATGCGCCGCTTTCTTGTGAAGGCGCTGCAGAACGCAGGCTATGATGTTGCAGCCTTTGACAATGGCCTTTCGGCCTATAACCGGCTGCGCGAGGAACCGTTTGAACTCCTGCTGACCGATATTGTCATGCCTGAGATGGACGGCATCGAACTCGCCCGCCGCGCCACGGAGCTTGATCCGGAAATCAAGGTGATGTTCATCACCGGATTTGCAGCTGTGGCACTTAATCCCGATTCCAAGACTCCGAAGGATGCGAAGGTGCTGTCGAAGCCGTTTCATCTCAAGGATCTCGTGAGCGAAGTGAACCGCATGATGGAGAAGGCGGCCTGATTTCTGCGGTTGCCATCGCCCACCGGTCTCGCTATAGCCACTGCACCCCTCCACGGACACAATCGGTTCGGGCGCTTAGCTCAGCGGTAGAGCACTACCTTGACATGGTAGGGGTCACAGGTTCGATCCCTGTAGCGCCCACCATCCTGATGCCACTATAAGCATATGAAAATGCTGGGAAAATCTATCTTAGCTTTTCGTTTTAGGCATTTGACAAATTCGGCCCTTCCACAGCGTTCAAGCCTCCTCCTGGCGGAAATCCGTGGCCTCCGCTGTATGAGTGAAACCCGTTTCAAATCGCTCACGAACTAGGGTCAGGACCTCGATCTTCAGAAATTCACCCGGTCTCCACCCTTCAGCGCCAGCATTTCGCGGGCATCATCAGGGGTTGCAATCTCAAGGCCAAGGCCCTCGATGATCTGGCGCACTTTTCTGACTTGCTCCGCATTCGATTTTGCCATCTTGCCCGCGCCTAGCCAAAGTGAGTCCTCAAGGCCGACGCGCACATTGCCCCCCATCGCAGCGGCCTGTGCCGCGATCGGCAACTGGTGGCGGCCGGCACCCAGGACGGACCAGTGGTAGTCCTTGCCAAACAGGCGATCAGCCGTGCGCTTCATATGTGCCACATCTTCGGAATGCGGCCCGATGCCACCCAGTATGCCAAAGACCGATTGCACGAAGAATGGAGGCTTCACCAGCCCCCGTTCGACGAAATGCGCCAGCGTGTAGAGGTGGCCAATGTCATAACACTCAATTTCGAAGCGCGTGTCATTCTCCGCGCACCGTGTCAGGATGCTGGCAATATCGGTGAAGGTATTCTTGAAGACCCTGTCCTCGGAGCCTGCCAGATAAGGCAATTCCCAATCATGTTTGAATTCCTTGAAGCGGTTGAGCATCGGGTAAAGCCCAAAGTTCATGGAGCCCATGTTGAGCGATGCAACCTCCGGCTTGAAGTGCATGCAGGGTTGCAGACGCTCCTCGATGCCCATGGTTGGCGCACCACCTGTCGTGATATTAATGACGGCATTGGTGCGTTGCTTGATCACTTTCAGAAAGGGTTCGAATGCCCCGGGCGATTGATCCGGTTTTCCAGTGACTGGATCACGGGCGTGGACATGCACCAATGCAGCACCCGCCTCCGCCGCTCCGATGGCGGCCTCCGCAATCTCCTGCGCAGTCACCGGCAGATGAGGTGACATGGACGGTGTATGGATCGCGCCTGTCACGGCGCAGGTGATCATGACTTTGCGGGCCATCGCTTATTCCTTTTACTTTGCGAATGATCTCTTGTGGGCTTGCAGTGCGGCTAACCGTTCGTCGCGTTTCAGCGAACGCTCCTGCACCTCACTTGCATCAGGTGTGCGGCCCCACTCGACGGCAACCGTTGCGGCACTTTCTCCTTGCCATGCCGAGGCTGGCGCAGGGTCATCCGCCAAACGCTGATAAAAGGCCGAATAGCGCGCGATGTAATCAGGAATGCCGCCCGGTGCATTGAGTTCAATGGTTTCAAACGGTCCCAGAAACGACCAGCGCAGGCCAAGACCATTCTTGACCACATGATCGAGATCCTGCGGAGAGACATAGCCCTCTCCAACCAGTCGCATAGACTCGGTCAATAGCGCTCCCTGCAAGCGATTGAGTATGAATCCTTCAACTTCCTTTTTCACAAGGACGGGCACTTGCCCGATATCGGCATAGATCGTGCGGGCGCGGGCGATGACATCGGGTGCAGTCCACGGCGCACCGCAAAGTTCCACCACCGGAACCAGATGGGGCGGATTGACAGGATGAGCCACCAGGCAGCGGTGGCGACCGGCAAGATTTTCCGTGAACTTTGATGCCACGATGGCAGATGTGGAACTTGCCAGAATAGCGTGGGCAGGTGCCAGTCTGTCCAGCTCCCCATAGATCTCGATTTTGAGATCAAGCCGTTCTGGGCCATTTTCCTGTACGAGTTCCACAGAGTCGAGAGCCTCCGGCAGGCTTGCAACTGCTTTGATCCTGGCAAGAGCAGCAGCGGGGTCAACGGTCAGCCCGTGGCGTGAGAGCTGCGCCAGAGCTTCTGCACAGAGTGTGTGGCAGCGCTCCGCTTGTCCGGGCACGGGATCATACAATCTGACTTGCCATCCAGCCTTTGCAAAGATTGCGGCCCAGGCCCGGCCGATCAGACCAGCACCAACGACAGCCATGGTTTTGTTTGAGGTCACAGCCAGAGCACCTTTCGCCTGAGTTCCAGATCATCCCTGAGGGCCTTCGTGGGGCCGCTATGCACCACCTGCCCGCGCTCCAGCACGAAGGCTCGGTCTGCAAGCGCCAATGCGAGATCGAGGTGGTGATCGACAATGATGTACGCGGGGCGAGGAGCGGGCATCCTCCACCGTTCCATCTACCAGAACAAGACCATCATTCATAACGGTCACACGGTCAATCTGGAACACACGGTCGATATCATGCTCGACCAACAGGACGGGCAAGTCCCTGGAAATGGATTTGATCAGATCTCCGACGCGAGCCCGCTCTGCAGCGGCCAATCCGGCCAGTGGCTCATCCAGCATCAAAAGACGTGGCCTTGTGGCCAGAGCCAGCGACATATCCAGCAATCGCTGACCGCCGTAACTCAGCAAACCGGCTTCCGATTTTTCGATTCCTGCAAGGCCCATGGTGCGTATGAGCTCGGCGGTCTGACTGTTGACGTCACCAAGACTTGCCGCTGTGCGCCAGACATGGAACCGCTCTGGCTTCCACGCCTGGATTGCCAGTCGCACATTTTCCTCCACCGTGAGGGATGGAAAAAGACTGGTGATCTGAAAAGCGCGCCCAATGCCTGCACGCGTTATGGCATCAGGGCTCATGCCGTGCACCGGCTTTCCAGCCAGCACAGTGCCGCTATCGGGCGCAAACAGGCCGGAGATCAGATTGAAAGCCGTCGTCTTGCCTGCACCATTGGGGCCGATCAGGGCATGCAGACTGCAGTCATGAACATTGAGATCAACACCGCGCACAGCCTTGATGCCCCCAAACGCCTTGGCGATGTGCTTGACCACCAGCACAGGACCATCGGGATGGATTGCAGGCTTGAAGAAGGTCGAATGCTCAACCGCCCCCGCCTTGCGTTGGCTCATCGCTGCATCTTCAAGCGGGATCTTGCGGAAGGGGCGCAGCAATCGCTCCGCCACACCAACCAATCCGGTTGGCGAGAAAATGATGAAGCCCACAAACAGCAGGCCGAAGAACAG
>JANNRX010000227.1:0-2890 GCA_031401875.1 Hyphomicrobiales bacterium
GTTTGCTACACGACAGGCGGAAGCGCAACCGGTGCCGCCGTCATCACGGCGACCGGCGTGGATCTAAACATCGCCAGCCTGACCTCTTCTAACCCTGGTTCCGATTTCTGGACTCTAGGAGGAACTAGCACCGGCAACGTAGTCACCGGAGCGATCAGTCATTCGGTGAACAAGCAAGGCACCGGCACTTGGTCGCTCTCAGGTACTAACGTCTACACCGGCGGAACTGCCATCACCGGAGGCACACTGGTTTTCCGCAATACCGGTTCCAAGTCGTCCGGGGCTGGAACCCACGCCTTCTCCGCAGGTACTACCCTCGGCCTTGGCGTCGCTACCTCGGGAAGTTTCTTCACTTCCACCGACGTTGACAACGCCTTCGCCGGCACCATGACGGGTAACCTCAGCAATGTCACTGTCACCGCCACCACCAACGTGGGCATCGACACCACCAACGCGAGTTTCACCTACGCCACATCGGTGGCCGGTAGCCCTACCAAAGGACTGACCAAATTGGGATCCAACACCCTCTTCCTCACCGGCACCGCCAGCACCTACACCGGCGCCACCACCATCAGCGCCGGCACCCTGACCCTCACCGCCACCAATGTCCTCGCCGACACCAGTGCCGTCACGGTCGCCGGCGGCGCCACCTTCAACGTCAACAACCAGACCGACACGATTGCCTCGCTGGCCGGCACCGGCGCCACCACGCTCGGCTCCGGCACGCTCACCGTGGGCAGCGGCAACGCCTCCAGCACTTACAGCGGAGTTGCCACCGGCACCGGCGGCATCACCAAGATCGGCTCGGGCGACCTGACCCTCAACGGCGGCAGCACCAACACCTATTCCGGCACGACCCAGATCGATGCCGGCACGGTGACGCTTGGGGCGGCAAACAAACTGGCGGACACATCTACGTTGGCCTTCAACGGGGGAACGTTCGCCGTGGGCGGCAATTTCAGCGACACGATCGGTACCCTGTCCCTGACGGCAAATTCCGGCTTGGATTTCAACAACGCCACCAGCGCCCTCACCTTCACCAATGCCAGCCAGACAGGCAGCGCGGTTCTGACCATCTACGACTGGGCGGGCGATATGTCCGGCGCTGGCGCCAGCCAGCTGATCTTTACTAACACGGAGACGGGCTTTGTCAGTTCCGACATCGTGTTCGACGGCTACGGCGCCGGCTACACCCGTCTCGGCACCGGCGAAATCGTGCCCTCTACCGGCCCGGTCTATGAATGGGACACCGACAGTGCCAGCACCTGGACCACCGCGACCAACTGGACCCCCACCAATTCTGGCGTCAATGGCCCCAACGCTCAGGACGTCACGGTTATCTTCGGCAGCAAGATCACGGCCAACCGCACGGTCACGATCGGCGCCGGCACCACCAAAAAAGTCGGCTACATGGTTTTCAACGACAACAATCTCTACACCATCACGGGCGGTACCGCTATCAATCTGGATGTCGGCAGCGGCTTTGCCCATATCAATGTCAGCAACACCGGTGGTGGCACGATCGCCACCGCCCTGACGCTCTCCGACGCCCTCAAGATCAATCAGAACTCTACCGGCACCTTTACGGTATCGGGCGGCATCACCAACGCCAGCGGCAACAACGACATCACTGTCAACGGTACCGGCAACACCAACCTCAGCGGCGTGATCGCCACCGGCACCGGCGGCCTGATCAAGCACGGCACCGGCACCCTCACCCTCAGCGCCGACAACACCTACACCGGCAAGACGATCATCAACGAGGGCATCCTCGCCATCAGCAACGCCAACCAGATCGGCAACGCCCCGGGCAGTTCCGTCGCCGACCAGATCACCCTCAACGGCGGCACGCTCCGCTCTCAGACCGCCGCCGTGAATTTCGCCCCCGACAACCGCGAGTTTTACCTCGGCGTCAACGGCGGCACCTTCGACACGGTCACCGACATGACGATCGACAACCCAATCTCGGGCCCGGGCAGCCTCACCAAGACCGGCTCGGCGGTGCTGATCCTCAGCGATCCCAACACCTATACCGGCGCCACCACTATCAACGCCGGCACCCTGCGCTTTGACAACGGCAACGACCGCCTCGCCGACGGCACCGCGGTCACCGTTGCCGGCGGTGCCTTCCTCGATGTGAACACGCGGTCCGACACCGTGGGCTCACTGGCCGGTGCGGGCACCCTCACCAACGCCGGCGGCAGCGCCGCCACCCTCACCTTTGGCGGCCTGAACACCGACACGACCTTCTCCGGCATCATCACCGACGCCACTGGCGCGCTCAACCTCGTTAAACAAGGCACCGGCCGCACCATCTTCAGCGGCGCGAATACCTACGACGGCACCACCGCCGTCAACGCCGGCGTCTTAAATATCCAGTCGGCCACCGGTCTTGGCAACACCACCGCCGGCACGACCGTGATCGCCGACGCCGCCCTTGAGCTCCAACACGGCACCGGCATCGCCGTCGGCGCCGAGGCCCTCTCCCTCGCCGGCACCGGCGTCAGCAGCGGCGGCGCCCTGCGCAACGTGACCGGCGCGAATTCCTTCGCCGGCAATGTCACCCTGACCGCCGACACCGAGATCCAGAGCGACGCCGGCACTCTCACGCTTTCCGGCGGGATCAACGGCAGCGCCGCTTCCCGCACCCTCACGGTTGACGGCGCGGGCAACACCACCGCCTCCGGCGTCATTGGGGCCAATGTCAGCACCCTGACCAAGACCGGCACCGGTACTCTCACCCTCACCGGCACTAATACCTACACCGGCGCCACCGCCATCAACGCCGGCACCGTGGTCGTCGGGAATGCCAGCGTCGACGCGATCGCCGCCGCCATGCCCGGGGAGTCCTGGCACCAGTGGACGGCCGAGCACTTCCGGCGCTGGCTCG
>JANNRX010000228.1:0-3284 GCA_031401875.1 Hyphomicrobiales bacterium
AGCACGAGATCAACCTTCTCGCGGCCAACCAGCCGGTTCATGTTGTCTGTAGCGCTTTCAGGTTTTGACTCGTCATCGACCTGCACGAATTCGATACGGCGACCACCGAGCGAGCCACCGTTCTGCTCGACATAGAGCCGGAAGCCATCGTCAATGAACTTGCCGAGCTTCGCGAAGGTGCCGGAATACGGCAGCATCAGGCCGACCTTCAACGGAGCGCCTTGCGCGATTGCCGGCGTTGGAAACCGGAAGGCTGAACCAGCCGTCAGCAGGCCCGCTGAGCCCATCAGGAATCCGCGACGGTTCAGTGAGTTGGGCGACAAAATCAAACGAGACATGGCAGTTCCTCCGGCAGTCGGTTGAGCATTGTTCGCGACCGGGAGTGGATGGCTTGCACATGTGATCCTCCCCTTCGGTTGAGCGTTTCTTCCCGTTGATGAGATTAGGAAGGGCGGCGGTCGAATGACAGGACCGATTGCGTCTATGTTGATACCCAGCGGGTATCGCACCGCATGCGGTGCTCACGCGATGTCGCACATGCACGGCGCAAGTGATTTGGAAAAGTCTGCGAAGCGTCTGACGATGAGTCAAGGCGACCGCTGCATGGCTGTATGGCTGATCCCATCGCGCAGTGGGAGGCTTGGAATTACAGCTGCAGATCAGCGCCGTCACCACGTGCCGTCGCAAGCGCATCGAATTCATGGATCCAGCCAAACCTCTCGGCAAATGCCGCCAGGTGCGTATCACGCGACTTGGTCTCGGATGGCGGCAGGTGGAGCACCCGGTTCGTGTCGCGCGAACTGCGCTGGATGAGCCGCGTGCGCGCACGCCGGAGCGCCTGATAGTGGCTCATCACTGCGTCGAGACCGTCGAGACGCCGATCCAACAGCAGCTCCGTCAGTGTGATCGCATCCTCGATGGAGGTATTTGCACCCTGACCATGATGCGGCAGCATGCCGTGGGCAGAATCGCCGATCAGAACGGCCCGCCCTCGCCGCCATTGCTGGAGCGGCCGCACCGTGAACAGGCCCCAACGCACATGCTGGGGCTCGCCGCAGACCATCTCGGTTACAGCAGGGTGCCAGCCTGCGAAAGCGTGTTCTGCATCCTCCGGCTGACACGGCGTGGTGGAGGTCGGTGCATCCCACACCGCAGGCCCCTCCGTAACGGCAAAGAAATTGACATCGCCCCCTTCGGGTCCGATCGCGTAATGCAGCAGATGCGCGTCCTGCCCCATCCAGAACTGGATAGCGCGAGGGTCCGGCAGCTGCGGCAGGCGCTCAGCGCTCACGATACCGCGGAACGCGCTGGTCCCGGAGTAGAGTACACTGTCAGCGCCCGTTACGAAGCGGCGGACCAACGAACGCACACCGTCCGCCCCGATGACGAGATTGGCCTCGCAGGTATGGCCGTTGGCAAAGCTGAGCCGCAACGCGCCGGGCGCCTCGTCGATGCCTGTCAAGCGATGGCCAAGATGCAGATCATCGAGGCCGTGGGCGTTGCCGAGCACCTTTTGCAGGTCAGCGCGGTGGACGCCGAGATATGGCGCACCAAACCGGCTACGGTAAGCGTTATCGTGTGCGACGGGCAGCGCTGCTATCCGCTCGCCGCTAATCCCGTCTCGATAAATCAGCTCGCTCGGCTCTGTCGCACTGCTGACAAGGCCGTCGAGACAGTTCAGGCGCTCCAGTTCGCGTGTTCCATTGGCCGAAAGGGCGACAGCCGCGCCGATCTCGCGCAGTTCGGAGGCCTGTTCAAACACCTGCGCGTTCACGCCGCGTCGGCGCAGTGCGATGGCGAGGGTCAGCCCGCCGATGCCAGCGCCGATGATTGCGATCCGTGGAAAATGAGGACTGTTCGACATGCTGGCTCCTGGGGTGGCTCTTCAGCCCTGATCGCCACCACCGACAGGCAAGACGGTACCAGTGATATAGGAAGCTTCATCGGAGGCGAGGAAAAGGATCGCGGCAGCCATCTCGCGCAAAAGACCGTAGCGCTTCATATGGCTGGATTGAACCGTCTGGTCGACCACTTCCTGGATCCAGACTTTACCTTGCGCAGTCAGCGGATCAGTTCCGCGTGGAATCTTGCGAGGGGGCGCAGTGGTTCCACCCGGTGCAACAGCGTTCACACGGATATTCTTGGTGCCGACCTCCAGGGCGAGTGAGGCAGTCAACGCATTCACTGCACCTTTGGCGGCGGAGTAGGGCAGGCGGTTCACGCCCTTGGTGGCAATGGACGAGACATTGACGATTGTTCCCCGGCCCTGCTCCAGCATGTAGGGCAGGACAGCGCGACAGCCCCAAAGTGTGGGAAACAGCGAGCGTGAGATTTCTGCCTCGATCTGTTCGGGATCAAAATGCTGATAGGGTTTCATCCAGATCGCGCCACCGATGTTGGTGATCAGCACGTCGATAGCGCCGTAGGTTTTCTGAGCAAGCTCCATCGCTTTGGTGTTGCCAGACCAGGTTTCAAGATCGGCGATTAGCGCGACGGCTAAGCCGCCTTTTGCGACGACTTCCCTGGCGACGTCCTCGACCAGCGCAGACTTGTCGACCAAAGTCAGCCGCGCGCCTTCAAGAGCAGCGCTCAGCGCAACTTCCTTGCCGATGCCTTGGGCTGCTCCTGTGATGACGACGCTCTTGCCCGCGAAACGCTGCGCACTCACTTGGTGTTCTCCGAAGGTGAGAACTTCTCGAAGTAGAAGTTCGCGGGCTTGACGCCCTTGTCATTGAGATAGGCGCGGACAGCATCCACCATCGGCGGCGGGCCGCAAAGGTAGAGATCGACGTCGCCACCGTGCAGTGCGGCATCCGGCAGATGATGCGTCACGTAGCCCTTGAGCGGATGGCTGCTCGCCTGATCAGCCACGACGGTCGCGAAAGTGAACCCGGGAATGGCCTTGGCGAAGGCGTTCAGCTTATCGACCTCGACGAGATCGGCGTCATTGGTTACGCCATAGATCATATGCACCGGCTGTTGTGAGCCCGAGGCCTGCATCACCTCCAGCATCGCGAGAAACGGAGCAAGTCCTGTGCCTCCGGCAAGAAACAGGATCGGCCGCTTGATCTCGCGCAGATAGAACGAGCCGATGGGACCGGTGATGGTCAGCGCGTCACCGCCAACCGCCTTGTCCGCGAGGTAGGACGACATCAAACCGCCCGGGATGTTGCGGACCAGGAATTCAACCGCGCCGTCTCTGGGCATCGAAGAGAAGGAATAGGACCGAGTCTGCGTCGTGCCGGGCACCGAAACATTGACATACTGGCCGGGCAGGAAGGCGA
>JANNRX010000229.1:0-18698 GCA_031401875.1 Hyphomicrobiales bacterium
GCCAAATGCCTGTCGACACAGTTATAAGCGACGTTGGTGGTGCCGTCCTCGAACCATTTGATCGAGACCTTGCCGGGCTTGTAGGAGACGTTCTTGACCTTGGTGTAAGGCTTGAACCAGTCGATCCTTTTGCCGTGCTCGGCCCAGAAACCCGCGTTATCCGTGATCGAGGCCTTGTACATCTTCTTGTACTTGGCGTCATTGGCATGTGCACGCCCGGCCCAGGCCTTCGAGACGGCGTAAATTTTCTCGGACATTGGTTACTCCCTGCCAAAGCGCCATCATTGATTGGTGCGCCGTTTTTTTCGTCTTTGTTGTAGACCAAAGCGAAACAGGGAAAAAGTGGTCCTGCATGAGACTTTGGTTGCCATATCCGCTGTTTCATGCGGCCAGGCTAAAATAGTTTTCAAATGCCAGTGACAATTCCTGTCATAATTCCTAGCTATAGCGTGGTCGAGTGGCGCGGTTCAAATGGCCGGGCACTCCCGAGGAGGAATAGATATCCATGTCACCCGAAGAAAAGAACGTCATTGGCGGCATTTTCGAGCGACTGAAAGGCGCGGCCAGCGCCCAGCGCGACGTTGAAGCTGAAAAATTCATAGCCGATCAGATCAAGGCCCAGCCCTATGCGCCTTATGTGATGGCTCAATCGATCTACGCACAGGAGCAGGCGCTGACCGGCATGCAGCAGCAGATCGAGCAGCTTCAGGGCCAGGTTCAGCAATTGCAACACTATGCGCAGCAGTTGCAGCAGCAACCCCAGGGCGGCGGCGGCTTCCTTGGCGGATTGTTTGGCGGCGGCGCGAGGCAGGCTCCTCTACCACCACAAGGCATGATGAACCGTCCCATGCAGCATGGCCAGATGGGTGGCCAGCCACCCGCAGGCCCCTGGGGTCAGCAACCCGGCGGTATGGGTCAGGGCGGCATGGGTCAGGGCGGAATGGCTCCTCCCTCAGGCCCGTGGGGCCAGCAGGCCCAGCAGCAGCGTGGTGGCGGCATGGGCTTTCTTGGCACGGCTGCCATGACGGCGGCAGGCGTTGCAGGCGGTATGCTTGCCGCGAATGCCATCAGCAACATGATGTCGGGTAACAAGGCAGGCGATGCACAGGCGGCGGCTCCGGCGGCACCGGCATCACAGCAGCCCGCTTCCTATGAAGTACCCAGCCATGGTGGCCATGCGCAGGATGCTTCCTACGACGACGGCAGCAATTATGATTCTGGTGGCGGCGACGATTGGGCGTGAGCCTTTGACCCGCCCAATCCCTCGGCCTTGATCCGTCTAACAACGTCATGCTCTGAATGAACACAGGCCTCTCTCTTGTCACAAGGGAGAGGCCTTTTCTTTATCCCCGCAGAACTGCACCCGTCTTCTTGGTCACTTCCGTGATGAGCTTTTGTGCAATGGCGTCAATCTCGGCATCCGTGAGGGTCTTTTCCTTCGGTTGCAAGGTGACTTCAATGGCGAGTGATTTCTTGCCAGGCTCCACACCCTTGCCTTCGTAGACATCAAACAGGCTGACATCGCTCACCATGGCCTTGTCCGATGCCCGTGCGGCCCTGATCAGGTCATCAGCCTTTACGGATTGATCGACGACAAAGGCAAAGTCCCGCGTCAGAGCCTGAAATTCACTCATTTCCAGCTTTGGCTTCATCTTGGTGGGGCGCATCTTGGGTGCCGGTATGGCGTCCAGCAGGATTTCGACCGCCACCAGCGGGCCCTTGATATCAAGCTCTTTCAGAATGCGCGGATGCAGCTCTCCAAAGCAGCCAATGGGATTTTGTGGCCCGAACTGGAGGATTCCCGAGCGGCCAGGATGCAGCCAGGCCGGTCCGCCGGACACGACCTGTAGCCCCGCCATCGAAACACCAAGGCCCGCAAGCAGCGCCATGACATCGGCCTTGGCATCAAACACATCAACAGTCCCTGCGCTGTCAGACCAGTGACGTCCCGTGCCCTGGGCGCGGGCTGTGCCACGGCGGATGGCGGCGGCGGCTATCTTCTGATCATTCTCGCCGTCACCTCTGAAAATCTGGCCGACTTCGAACAGTGCGACATCGCCCATGCCACGGTCTGCATTGCGCTGTGCTGCCATAAGAAGGCCAGGCAGCAGCGAAGGACGCATGTCGGAAAGGTCAGCAGCGATTGGGTTGCTGAGTTTCAGTGCGGGCAGCATGGCGGCGCTGCGTCCGAACAGCAGCGCCTGCTTTTCAGAAATGAAGGTCCAGGTCACAGCCTCCATCATGCCACGCGCGGCAAGGAGGCGCTTGGCGGCGCGGGTGCGCTTTTGCAGCAGCGTCAGCACCGGGCCATTGACGCTCTTTTGCGCGGGCAGGGGCTCCGGCGTCACCTTCTCAAGGCCAATGATGCGGATGACCTCTTCAACAAGATCCGCCTTGCCCTCGACATCAGGACGCCAGGAGGGCGGTGCGACCTTCACCTTGTCGCCGGTTCCCGAAACATGAAAGCCCAGCGTTTGCAGGATAATTTTCTGTTCCACCGGATGCACGCCGAGGCCGGTGAGGCGCTTCGTCTCGCTCCAGGGGAAGTCGATGACCTTGCTATCCTCAGGAATTTCGCCCTCGATCACGAGGCTGGAGGGTGTGCCGCCACAGATATCTATCACGACTTTCGTCGCCATCTCGCAGCCCGGGATATTGAAGGCAGGGTCCACGCCGCGCTCGAAACGATAGCGCGCATCGGTGATGATGCCGAGTTTTCGCCCGGTTTGCGCGATGTTCAGCGGGTCCCACAGTGCGGATTCAATCAGTACATTCACGGTATTCTCATCGCAGCCCGAAGCTTCGCCACCCATGATCCCGGCGATGGATTCAACGCCGTTATCATCGGCGATCACCACCATGGCTTCATCGAGTGCATAGCTGCGGCCATCAAGCGCCAGCACAGTCTCGCCATTGCTGGCACGACGCACCACCAGATTGCCCTTCACCTTGTCCGCATCAAACACATGCAACGGGCGACCGCGATCGAAGGTCATGTAATTGGTAATGTCGACCAATGCGCTGATCGGGCGCAGGCCAATGGCCTTGAGGCGCTGCTGCATCCATGCGGGCGAAGGCCCGTTCTTCACCCCCTTGACGAGCCTCAGTGTGAAAGACGGACAGAGGTTCTTGTGGTTCTCGGTGAAGTCGAGCTTCACTTGAACCGGACACGGGAACTCACCCTTGATGCCCTTTGGCTCCACGCTGCCGATCACAGCACTTGCCTTGAGCTTCCCCAGACCAGCCGCCGCCAGATCGCGCGCGATACCATGCACCGAGGTGCAGTCCGGCCGGTTCGGCGTCAGATTGATCTCGATCACCGGATCGGCGGTGCCCAGCCAATCGATATAGCTCACGCCAAGCGGCGCATCTTCCGGCAAATCGATAATGCCATCATGGTCTTCTGACAGTTGCAATTCCGCCGCCGAGCAAAGCATGCCAGCGGATTCAACACCGCGGATCACGCCCTTGCCGATGGTGATATCCTTGCCGGGAATGTAAGTACCGGGCGGCGAGAACACGGATTTCATGCCGGTGCGGGCATTGGGCGCGCCGCATACCACCTGAAGTGGCGGTTCGCCATTGCCGGTGTCCACCATGCAAACGCGCAGGCGATCAGCATTCGGGTGCTGCTTCGCCTCGATGACATGAGCAATGGTGAAACCACGCAGCTTTGCCGCCGGGTCGTCGACGCCCTCGACCTCAAGGCCGATTTTGGTCAGCGTTTCCGTAATCGCATCGAGCGAGGCGTCGGTGTCGAGGTGGTCTTTCAACCAGGAGAGTGTGAATTTCATTGTGTTCGCTCGATCTTGGCAAAAATTATCGCTGCAATTCTATGTCTTCCAGCTGCGTTGCAAGGCTTTATAGATTTCGTCATCGTTACGTTTGCCAATCAGTCGAACCTGAAGAGTTTCGCCCTCAACAGCGAACACGATCCGGAATTCGCCTGCCTTGACGCGCCGTAACGGGGCATAGCCCCTAAGCAATTCACTCGGCAAGCCTTGCGGATCATCGCAAAGGATTTTCAGCTTCTCGGCAATCTGGCGTCCCTGTTTTGCGGGAAGTGCGGACAGGAAGCCGAGAGCTTGCTTCGAAAGATCAAGTCTCAGCATTCAACAGGCGCTTCATGAGCGTCTCACTAGCGTCTACACCAGCATAACCCTCGGCATGAGCCTTCAACGCTCGCTCACCCCAGATTGTATCCTCCAGATCGGCAAGTGAGATCATCACACCGACGGGCCGGTCGTTCTTCGTGATCAGCACGGGTTCGCGCTGCGCCATGTCGAGGAACTTGCCGAAGGAATTCTTGGCGTCGGCGGCGGTCATGGTTTTCATGGAGTGGGCCTTTTAGCTATTTTGTACATTATAGCTAAAATCTTTGCGCTGTCGATAGGGTTAGCAGCACTCACGCGCTCAATCCCCCCGCCAGCGTCGGCAGATCCAGCGGCCGGAAGCCATAATGCTTCTGCCAGCGCACATCGGCTTCCATGAACGGCCTGAGATCGTCCATGCCGTACTTCAGCATGGCGATGCGTTCGATGCCCATGCCCCAGGCGTAACCCTGGTATTCATCGGGATCGAGGCCGCAGTTCCTGAGCACATTGGGGTGCACCATGCCGCAACCCAGAATTTCCATCCAGTCCGTGCCCTGGCCGAACTTCACTTCCTTGCCGGAGCGGTCGCACTGGATGTCGACTTCGACGGAGGGTTCCGTGAATGGAAAGAAGGACGGGCGGAAGCGCATTTTCACATCGGGAATCTCGAAGAAGGCCTTGCAGAACTCTTCGAGCACCCAGAACATCTGGCCCATGTTCGCGGTCTTGTCGATGACAAGGCCTTCGACCTGGTGGAACATTGGCAGATGCGTCTGGTCCCAGTCGCATCGATAGGTGCGGCCGGGGCAGATGACGCGGATCGGCGGTTTTTGCGCCAGCATGGTGCGCACCTGCACCGGCGAGGTATGGGTGCGCAGCAGCTTCCTTTTGCCATCCTTGTCCGGGTTGAAGAAGAAGGTGTCGTGCATCTCCCGTGCCGGGTGGCCTTCCGGGAAATTCAGCTTGGTGAAGTTGAGATCATCCGTCTCGATATCCGGCCCTTCAGCGACGGCGAAACCGAGATCGGCAAAGATCGCCGTCAATTCGTCGATTACCTGAGTGATAGGATGAATGCGTCCAGCCTCCAGCGCGCTCTCGCGCATGGGGAGCGTGACATCCACGGTTTCGGAGGCAAGCCGCATATCCATGGCGGCGGCACCCAAGGCTTCCTTCTTATCAGTAATTGCAGCCTGAACACGGTCGCGCAAAGCATTGAAAGATTGTCCCGCCGCCTTGCGCTCATCTGCCTGCATCTTGCCAAGCGAGGCGAGCAGCCCGGAGATTGTTCCTGTTTTGCCAAGTGCGGCAACGCGGACCATCTCGAGTGCGGCCTCGTCCGTGGCTGAAGCCACACGGTCCAGGAGGTCGGATTCAACAATGTGAGTGTCGGTCATGATGCGCCTTGTCAGGATCATGTGGCTTTTGGCTTTGATGCAAACAGCCGTCAAGCACCTTGAATGAAAGATGCCCATGGTCTGCCATGCATAAATAAACGCATGGAATTAATAGACATTGAGTATCGTTATTGACCTTTAGCCCTGTTTGAAGCGATAGCGTAGTGAATCAGGATTACCCGATGTCCGCATTTGTATTTTCTCCTAAACCGCCGATTGGCATTCCAGTAATGGGTTCAGCGAAGCTTTTTCCGGCACGTCGGATCTATTGCATCGGTCGCAATTATGCTGCGCATGCGCGCGAAATGGGTGGAAATCCAGACCGTGAGCCGCCGTTTTTCTTCATGAAACCGGGGGATGCTGTGCAGGTCGTGCACAACAGCAAGCTGGCAAAGCACAGCTATCCGCCTGGAACCTCGGATTATCACCATGAGCTTGAGCTTGTAGCTGTTCTCAGGAAAGGAGGACGGGATATTACAAAGGAAGCGGCTCTTGACCATGTCTTTGGCTATGCCGTTGGCCTCGATATGACCCGCCGGGATCGCCAGAGCGAAGCCAAGAAACTTCAACGCCCCTGGGAAATTGGCAAGTCCGGCGAGAATTCAGCCGTTATCGGGCCGATTACGCCCAGAGGTAGGGCAGGCAACATCCTTGCATCCCGCATGGAGCTGTTGGTCAATGGTGCCGTCCGGCAGGAAGCGGGCCTTGCTGATATGATCTGGTCGCTGGAAGAGCAGATTGTGATCCTGTCGCAATATTTCACGCTTTGTCCTGGTGATATGATCATGACTGGTACACCAGAGGGTGTGAATTCCGTTGTGCGGGGCGATGTGATGGAGGGGTGCATCGGCGCACTCTCGCCGATTCGTCTCAAGGTGGTCTGACAGGTAATCTTCCCTGCGCCTGTTTAAGGCGAGGTGCAGCCGCTAGGATCACGCCTAGAGCATGTCGCGAATAAGTGGAACCCGGTTATTCGAAGACGACATGCTCTAAGTATATGGTGTAGATCACGTTTTTCGAATTTTGATTAATCAATCAAAATGCGACGTGATCTAGTATCCCTGCAATCCTGATGAGGGGAGGGCATCCGTGCTTCAGAACTGGATGGTGGTGATGGCGGCGCTGGTCTATTTGACCGCGCTTTTTGCTATTGCGCATGTTGGCGAAAGCCGGGGCAAGCGCCTCATGAGTGGGCCTTTGCGCCCAGCCATCTATGCGCTGACCCTTGGCGTGTATTGCACATCCTGGACCTTTCTGGGATCGGTCGGCCTTTCCTCACGCACGGGCTATGACTTCTTGCCGATTTATCTCGGCCCCATCATTGTTGTGGGTTTCTGTGCCTTTTTCATTCGCCGCATCGTGATGCTGGCGAAGGCCAACAACATCGCCTCCATCGCTGATTTCGTGGCATCGCGCTACGGCAAGAACCAGGGTGTTGCGGCCACGGTGACATTGATCGCCGTGATTGGCGTCGTGCCCTACATCGCCCTGCAGTTGAAAGCGATTTCGGCTTCTCTCGAAGTCTTTCTGAACGCGAGTACGGGCGTGAGCGTGGGCGTGGTTACAGCGCCGATATTTGGCGATATTTCGTTGCTGGTAGCGCTGATCCTCGCCTTTTTTGCCATGGTTTTCGGGACACGGCAGGTGGATACAACCGAACACCAGGACGGCTTGATGATCGCGATTGCGGTCGAATCCGCCATCAAGCTCGTTGCCTTTCTGGCCGCCGGTGTATTTGTCGTCTGGTGGCTGTTTGATGGCCCCGGCGATCTTCTGACCAAGGTCGCGGCCCGCGCAGATGTTGCAAGCATATTCAGCAAGGAGCCCGACTGGAGCCTCTGGTTCACCATGACGCTGTTGTCCGCGGGGGCCATCGTCATGCTGCCGCGCCAGTTCCACGTGGCCGTCATCGAGAACCGCGATTCTTCCGATATCCGACGTGCCGCCTGGATGTTTCCTCTCTATCTGATAGCCATCAATCTTTTCGTGGTGCCGATAGCCATGGCTGGATTGCTGACATTTCCGGATGGTGCGATCGACCGCGATCTGACCGTGCTGTCCCTGCCATTGCGGGATGGAGCAGGCGTACTTGCTCTTTTTGTGCTGATCGGCGGCCTCTCCGCCGCAACTGCGATGGTGATCGTCGAATGTGTTGCTCTGGCGATCATGATCTCGAACGATCTGTTCATGCCTCTGGTGCTCAGCCGTCGCAACGATGTTAACCTGAAAGACATGGGCAGCATGATCCTGCTGGTCCGGCGGGTGTCCATCATGCTGGTTCTGCTGATGGGCTATGCCTATTACCGGGCTTCAGGGGACGCTGCTCTGGCCTCGATCGGCCTTCTTGCTTTTGCCGCCATCGCGCAAATCGGACCAGCTCTGATCGGGGGGCTCTACTGGCATCGCGCCAATGCGCGCGGAGCGATTGCAGGGCTGCTCACCGGCTTTGCTTTCTGGGTCTACACGCTGCTGCTTCCAAGTCTTTCTCCCGGGAATGTCTGGCTTGATGCGATTGCGGGTCAAGGCCTGTCCTTCATTCAGGGTTTCAGACCGGAAACGGTGTTTGGTGTCTCGCTGCATCCCCTGGTTTTTGGTGTTCTGAGCAGTCTCTTGGCGAATATTCTGAGCTTCGTTCTGGTTTCGATGACAAGGCAGCCAAATGCTATCGAGCGGTTGCAGGCCAAGGTTTTCATCTCTCCGGATGATGCCCCGACAGGCTCCACTTTCCGCTTCTGGCGTTCCGCCGTGACCATCGATGAGGTGCGCCAGACGGTATCGCGCTACCTTGGCGAGGATCGGACACGTGTCGCTTTCGAAAGCTTCGCGGTCAGCCAGAAAGTCATGCTTGATCCACGCCGCGATGCGGATCCGCAGACGATGCGCTTTGCCGAACACCTGCTTGCTTCCGCAATTGGCGCATCGTCATCGCGTCTGGCACTGTCGCTGATGCTGCGTCGCCGCAATCTCTCCTCCGATGCAGCCTTGCGGGTTCTGGACGAGGCCTCGGCTGCTATCCAGCAGAACAGGGCATTGCTTCAGCATGCGCTGGACCATACGCGCCAGGGCGTGACGGTGTTTGACAAGGATTTGCAACTGCTTGCCTGCAACAGGGCCTTTCAGGATATTTTTGACCTGCCAGCCGAGCTGGTACAGCACGGCGTCAATCTTGAGGAGATCGTGACATATAATGCCAAGCGCGGACTTTATGGCACGGGCAGCGGCGATGATATCATCGCATCGCGCATCGAGAGTTTCGTTGATGAGACCGAACCCGTTCGCCTGCGCCTGCCCGCTCGTGGCATCGTTATCGATATCCGTTCGAACGACCTGCCAGATGGCGGGCGGGTCACGACCTACACGGACATCACCGATGCTGTCGAGGCAGAGGAAACGCTCGAAAAAGCCAACGAGACGCTGGAGCAGCGTGTCAAGGAACGCACCGAGGAACTGACCAACGTCAACACCCAGCTCAGCCGTGCCAAGGCGGAAGCCGAGGAAGCGAACTTGTCGAAGACACGGTTTCTCGCTGCCGCCTCGCATGACATTCTTCAGCCACTGAACGCGGCCCGGCTTTACACCTCGTCTCTGGTCGAGCGCGTATCGGGTGACGAGGTGGTATCGCTGGCCAGAAACGCCGATGCCTCGCTGGATGCCGTGGAGGAAATCCTGACGGCATTGCTCGATATCTCGCGCCTTGATTCGGGTACGATGAAACCGGAGCTTGGCACCATCCGTGTGGATGATCTGTTCCGACAGCTCGCTATTGAATTTGGCCCGATGGCGAGTTCAAAAGAGCTGCCGTTGACATTCGTGCCCTGTTCGCTGTCCGTGAGGTCAGACCGTCGTTTGTTGCGCCGTCTGTTGCAAAATCTTATCTCAAATGCCGTCAAATATACACCGGAGGGCAGGGTCCTGGTAGGTTGCCGTCGTAGACGTGGCAAGCTTCTCGTCCAGATTTGCGATACTGGTATCGGCATTCCGCAAGGACGGCAAAAGCAGATTTTCCGCGAGTTCCAGAGGCTGGATCAGGGGGCATTGATCGCACGGGGGCTTGGCCTCGGCCTCTCCATTGTGGAACGCATTGCCCGTGTGCTGGATCACAAGATTGCGGTCTATTCGCTTCCAGGCAAAGGATCGATCTTCACCCTTGAGCTACCTCTTTCCGCAGCATTGGCGACCGTAGCGGCTTCATCGGTGCCGGTGTCCGCATTGTCCATGGTCAACGGATTGAAGGTTCTCTGCATCGATAACGAACCCAGCATATTGGAAGGCATGCGCCTGTTGCTTGAAGGATGGGGTTGCGAGGTGGTGACGGCTGCGCATGATCGCGCTGCCATCGCTGCCCTCAAGCGCATGCAGGGTATTCCTGATGCGATTGTTGCGGATTTCCACCTCAACAAAGGCAATGGATTGTCCGCGATCAGCAGTTTGCGTAAATCCTTGCGCCATCCGGTGCCTGCAATCCTGCTGACCGCAGACCGCACCGTTGAATTGCGCCAGAAAGCACTGGCCCAGGATATTCAGGTCTTCAACAAGCCTTTGAAACCGGCACAGTTGCGTGCATGGCTTGCGCAAATAGGCGTCCAGCGCCAGGCTGCGGAATAGTTTTCCCGGATCTTGTTTGCTCAAGGGTATTGAGACTCAGTGCTGATTAACCACAGATTTCAGCATCCGATTAACCATTACAGGCATTAATGCCGTTCTTATGCCATTTTGCAGGAGTCTGGAAAGGTTGACGAGAGGTTTCGTTAACCCGCGAAAGTTTAGAGTTTATCTCAAGACATGCCGGGCGGCGGACCTGACCTGACAGGAGATATGAATGTTTTCGTGTGAAATTACACGGCGCGGTTTCAAGCTTGGTGCTGCACTTTCCGTGGTGCTTGCACTCGGTGCCTGCGCACGCACCAACCAGGAAGCTGGCAGTGGTTTTGGCGCGGGTGGTGCCGCTGTTCCCGGCTCACAGCAGGATTTTGTGGTCAATGTGGGCGACCGCGTTTTCTTTGATTCTGATTCTTCGGAGTTGAATCCAACGGCAGTAACGACACTGGAAAAGCAGGCCCAGTGGCTGAACCAGTACACACGGTATTCCTTCACCATTGAAGGTCACGCCGACGAGCGTGGCACCCGCGAGTACAACTTTGCTCTTGGTGCCCGTCGCTCCGAAGCCGTGAAAGCCTATCTCTCCGCCAAGGGCATTTCCGCAAACCGCATTCGCACCATCTCGTTTGGCAAGGAGCGTCCGGTTGCTGTCTGCGACAATATCAGTTGCTGGTCGCAAAACCGGCGCGGCGTGACATTGCTTGGCGGCGGCCCGACAAGCTGATCTTCTGATCACGATTTCTGACCGGATTTGCATTCCTGTCAGCACAAGATCCGGCCCATCCCCCTATGACTCCGCGGGTATGCCACCCGCATAGCAGTTTCATGGGATGGGCCGTGATATCCCAGCCAATCTCTGTGCCTGGCACGGAGGCTTGGAACAACTGGGTAGGACCGGTGCCCAACGGCGTCAGCAGGTGAATTTTTCTGCTGACGGGGGCAAGGACAGGCCGGTGTTCCGTCTGGAATGCCGGCCTTTCTTTTTGGCGGTGATGCCTTGCTTCTGCATCCCCTGTTGCTTTCTTGTCCCCCCCTCTCCATGAGTTGCATCTGCAACTGTTTCAGGGGATCAGCATGGCGAATTTTGCATCCACTCACGACCTGACCGAAAAGACCATCACCTTTCAGGAGCTTGGCAACGGCATCTATGCTTTCACCGCCGAGGGTGATCCCAACACAGGTGTGGTCGTGGGGGATGATGGCGTGCTGATTATCGACGCTCAGGCGACGCCTTTGATGGCCCAGGCCGTCATCGAGCGGGTGCGCAGTGTCACCGACAAACCGATCACCCATGTGCTGCTCTCGCATTATCACGCCGTTCGTGTGCTTGGCGCTTCAGCCTACAAGGACGCGAAGATGATTATCGCATCGGATGCCACGCGCGCATTGATCGTGGAGCGTGGCGAACAGGATATGGCGAGCGAGATTGGACGTTTTCCGCGCTTGTTCAGAGGGCAAGAAAGCATTCCGGGGCTGACCTGGCCAAGTCTGACCTTCACGGGCGAAATTTCGATCTGGCTTGGCAGTCGCGAGGTCCGCATCAGCCAGCCGGGACGTGGCCATACTGCGGGCGATACCATTGCCTGGGTGCCAGATGCGCAGGTGATGTTCTCAGGCGATCTCGTGGAATACAAGTCCGCATGCTATTGTGGCGATGCGCATTTTGCAGATTGGCCCAAGACCCTCAAGATCCTGCGGGGGTATCAGCCCAAAGCATTGATGCCTGGGCGTGGCGACGCGCTGATTGGCCGCCGCAAGGTGGAGGCCGCACTGGATGGTACCGCCGATTTCCTCAATGCCCTTTATGGCGCAGTGAAAAAATCCGTAAAGCGTGGCGATGATCTGAAGGGTGCCTTCAAGGCTGTCCGCAAGGCGATGGACAAGCCCTTTGGTGCCTATGCAATCTACGAGCATTGCCTGCCATTCAACGTCAGCCGCGCCTATGATGAAGCCTCCGGCATCAAGCATCCGCGCATCTGGACAGACAAGCGAGATATCGAGATGTGGCAGGTCCTGCAGGCCCGATAGTTCCAAAGGGATTACGATTGACCGACGGGGCGCAGGCTCCATCCCTCCCCCCTGCGGGAGACTCTTGCATAAGCGCTGTGCGTCCTTCGAGGCACCTTCGCTGCGCTACGTCGCACCTCAGGATGAGACGCGTTGAGCTTTGCAAAATGCAGCTCTTCTCATCCTGAGGTGCGAGCGGAGCGAGCCTCGAAGGACACACGATGGTTATGCAATGCTTCTCGCAAGAAGGAGGGATGAGGGCTCTCGTCAGATCACCAGAACGCCCTTGTGCTTGGCCTTTTCCGGCGGCTCGACATGGATGGTGATCAGCGCGTCGCCCGTCTCGCGCCGGATGCCTGCCTCGATGCGATCGCAGATCGCATGGGCCTCGCCCACACTCATGTCGGCGGGCACGACGAGATGAAACTCGATGAAGGTGGCGCTGCCCGCAACGCGGCTGCGCAGGTCATGGGCCTCGATGGCACCTTGCGCTTCATCGGCGATGACGGCGCGGATCGTGTTCATCAGCGTCGGATTGATCGCCTCGTCCATCAATCCACCGACAGATTCTCGGATCAGCCGCAGACCGGACCAGAGGATATTCAGCGCTACCAGGCAGGCAAGCAGCGGATCAAGCCAGGCAAGGCCTGTGGCTGTGGCAGCGGCAAGGCCGACGACAACGCCAAAGGATGAAACCACATCCGTCAACAGATGCCGCCCGTCCGCAATCAGCGCCGGTGACTTGCGCGCCCGGCCCTCGCGCAGCAGAACCCAGCACCAGAGCGCATTGATGAGACCGGCGAAGAGGTTGATCGCAAGGCCCTGCCAGGGCGCAGTGGCCCCTGTCGGGAGCAGCCAGCTCTTGTAAGCCGCCGTGACGATGGCGAAGGCCGCAGCCAGAATCAGCGCGCCTTCAACAACTGCCGCAAAATATTCCGCCTTGTGGTGGCCGTAGGGGTGCTCCTTATCTGGTGGCTTCTGGGCAAGGTGCACGGCGTAAAGCGCGGCGATGGCAGCCACCACGTTGACGATGCTTTCGATGGCATCAGAATAAAGCGCTACCGAGCCGGTGATCCACCAGGCCCAGAGTTTGAGCATCAGGACAACAATGCCCACAATGATGCTGCCAGCAGCAATTCTGGTCAGTGCCGTCATTCCGGCAGGAGCTGCGGTTTTCTGCGGAGCCGTCATGGCGGCGGGCACTACCAGACCTCTGGGACAATGGCTACGGTTATGAAGCCTGCCGTTCCCGCAGCGCCGCGACTTCGGTGCGCAAAGCCTTCAGCTCGGCTACGATCTGCGCGTCATAGGGGCCTTCATCCGCCACTTTCGGCTTGCCGTCGCTGGTCACCTCGTCAAGTGCGGTCACCACGACGCCGATGAAGAGATTGAGCACCATGAAGGCCGAAACCACCATGAAGGTCATGACAAAGAACCAGGCGTTGGTATGGCCCTTCTCTGCCAGTGGCTTGACGATGCCGTTGGACCAGTCGTCGAAGGTCATGGCCTGAAAAAGCGTGTAGGCCGTAGTGCCGAGATGGCCAAAAAGATCCGGATTGGTTTCGCTGTAGAGTTTTGTCGCCATCACGGCGAAGACATAATAGACCAGAAACAGCAGACCTACGATGGAGCCCATGCCGGGCAGCGCCCCAACAAGCCCTGCAACCACCTTGCGCAAGGATGGAACCACGGTCACCAGGCGTAGTACCCGCAGGATGCGCAAGGCGCGCAGTACCGAAAGTGATTCAGTTGCGGGAACAAGGGCGATGCCGATAACGAAGAAATCGAACAGGCTCCAGGGGTCTTTGAAAAACGCCAGGCGGTTGACGATGATGCGTGCTGAAATTTCAGCCACGAAAATCCACAGGATGATCGTGTCAATGATGTGCAGAGTGTCGCTGAAACGGTCCATCACTGGCTTGACCGTCTCCAGGCCCAGCGTAATCGCATTCAGGATGATCAGAGCAATCGTAATCCGTTCTGTCAGCGGGTGGCTGATGATCCTGCGCAAACTTTCCATCATATCCTCAATCGTTTATCATCTGGTTGTCTCTGTAAAAAGTCAGCCTTTCGCAAGAGACCGAATGGCTTGTCCCAAGGAATTCTCGCCATTCCTGCTTTCGTCGAACTGTTTTCCACGCTAAAGCGAAGCCCAGTTGTGCAAACAAAGCTTTGTCTTCGTGACTTTGCCCTTGCCATTGCGGCGTGACCGAAAGACGACAGACCATTCATGCGTGCTTATCTGGATTTTGAAAAACCCGTCGCCGAACTGGAAGCCCGCATCGATGAGTTGCGCAAGCTTGCCGCAAACGGTGATCCGCAGGCCATCGGCGAAGACATCAGGAAGTTGCAGGGCAAGGCGGATCAGGCACTCAGGGACCTCTACGCCACATTGACGCCGTGGCAGAAGACGATGGTCGCCCGCCATCCCGAAAGGCCGCACCTGACACGCTATATCACCACGCTCATCGAGGATTTCACCCCGATGGCGGGGGATCGATATTTCGGTGAGGATGAGGCCATCATTGGTGGATTCGGGCGGTTTCGAGGCCAGAGCGTCTGTCTCATGGGGCAGGAAAAGGGCATCGATACGGATTCGCGCCTCCGCCACAACTTCGGCATGGCAAAACCCGAAGGCTACCGCAAGGCTGTGCGTTTGATGGAGCTTGCTGACAAATTTGACCTGCCGATTATCAGCCTTGTGGATACAGCAGGTGCCTATCCTGGCATCGGCGCGGAAGAGCGTGGTCAGGCGGAAGCCATAGCGCGGTCAACAGCCAAGGGGCTGGAGGTCGGTGTGCCAAGCGTCTCGGTTATTATCGGCGAGGGCGGCTCGGGTGGTGCAGTCGCCATTGCCACCGCAAACAAGGTGCTGATGCTGGAGCATTCGATCTACACCGTTGCTTCACCGGAAGCCTCCGCCTCGATTCTGTGGCGTGACTCGTCCCGGGCGCAGGATGCGGCAACGAATATGAAGATCACAGCGCAGGATCTGCTACGTTTCGGCGTGATCGACGGTATCATCAGTGAACCAGGTGGCGGTGCGCATCGTGATCCGAACGCGGCGATCATATCCGTCGGCAATGCGATTGAAATCGCGATAGCGGCCTATGCCGGTATGAGCCGTGAAGCGATCCGCAAGGCGCGGGCCGACAAGTTTCTGGCGATTGGCAGAAAGCTGTAGCCGATATTCGGGTCTCGTCTCTTGCGATCCGGTCAGGACTTGCGAAGTATCGATCTGGAATATTGATCTGTGAGTGCATGATTTTGCATTGGCAGCATACATTCGGCTGCTGCATGATGCGGCATGAGAACAATTCGCGCCGCTTATCGCAAATTGCATGAATCAGGTTGTTTCGTGCAGCCCAATCCGTGGGATGCGGGAACGGCGCGCTGGCTGCGCGCCAAGGGATTTCCAGCTCTTGCCACCACCAGCGCTGGTTTTGCCTGGTCAAAGGCCCGCCCGGATATGGACGTGCCGCTCGATCTGATGCTCGGCTACATCGCCGAGATGGTGGAGGCGACACCTGATTTGCCGGTCAATGCCGATTTCGAGAATGGCTATGCCGGTGATCTTGAAACCCTCGCCCGCAACGTCAAGCTCTGCGTCGCCACTGGTGTGGCCGGGTTTTCCATCGAGGATGCAACCGGCGATCCCGCTCATCCACTCTATGATTTCGACACGGCCCTGGCGCGCATTCGTGTCGCGCGCAAGGCGATTGACGAGACCGGCGAGGATGTCATGCTGACCGCCCGCGCCGAAGCCTATCTGCACGGCCATCCTGAACCGTTGAAAGAGGTTATCCGCCGCCTTGAAGCCTTCTCAGAGGCCGGTGCTGACGTGCTGTACGCGCCGGGCCCGAAGACACGCGAGGACATCGCAGCCATCGTCAAGGCAGCCCGTGGCAAGCCGGTCAATGTCGTGGTTTTCGCCGATATCGGCATGACGGTTGCCGATCTGGCGGCGCTGGGTGTCAGGCGCATTTCCATCGGTTCAGCGTTGGCGAAAGCGGCTTTCACCGCCTTTGATCAGGCCGCAGAACTGCTGGCGAAAGAGGGCAGCTTCAAAGGTTTTGCTGGCATAATGCCAAGCGGACCGCTGAATGGATTTTTCTCGGATGATTTCAAGCAGCGGAGATCTGATGACCGGTGATCTCTCACGCTGGGCACCACCTCCTTTCCCGCAACGCAAGGCTCTTGATGGTCGCTGGTGCAGGCTTGAGCCATTGTCGGCAGAGCGTCACGGGGCAGATCTGTGGCGGCATCTGGCAGGACAGGACGCGCTCTGGGAGTATCTCTTCCCGCCGCCACCACAGAATGAAGCGCAATACCGGGCTCTCCTCGTCGATATGGAGAAGCGGACCGACATCATTCCTCTGGCCGTGATCGACAAGGCGGACGGACAAGCGAAGGGCCATCTCTGGATCATGGAAATACGCCCGGCGCATGGCGTCTTCGAGGTTGGTTCGATCACCTGGTCGCCTGCCATGCAACGCACTCGTATCGCGACAGAAGCGATTTTCCTTGTAGGAGACTATGGCTTCTCGCTGGGTTATCGTCGGTATGAATGGAAATGCAACAACCGCAACGAACCGTCCAAACGTGCCGCAGAGCGCTTTGGTTTTACCTATGAAGGGCTGTTTCGCCAGCACATGGTGATCAAGGGCAAAAACCGCGATACTGCGTGGTATTCAATCACCGATGGCGAATGGCCGCAACGCAAAGCGCGGTTCGAGGCCTGGCTCGGGCCTGACAATTTTGAGGCAGAAGGCCGGCAGCTCAAAGCCCTGAGCGTCAGTTGAACCCCTTTCCAGCTGCAATGCTTGTATCAGTCATGCATCTGCGATATTCAACTTTTCAATCCAAAATGGACAATGGCGTTGCCGGATCATCGGGCTTGATGAAACGGGCCTGCTATTTTCAGTCAAGAAGGAAATCAGTATGCACGACAGCGCAATGTCCTTCGGGAAGATGTTCTTTGAAACCTATGCTGCAAAATCCGAGGGTCTTACCATTGTTGATATCGGCTCACAGGATGTAAACGGTTCACTGCGCTCCGTATCCCCTGCCGGAAACACCTTCATCGGTGTTGATTTCACAAAAGCAAATGGCGTTGATATTGTCATCACAGACCCTTATCGCTTGCCCTTTGATGATAACTCGGTCGATATCTGCCTGAGTTCTTCCTGCTTCGAGCATTCAGAGTTTTTCTGGCTTGTTTTCAACGATATCATGCGCGTTCTGAAGCCTTCTGGCCTGCTTTATATCAACGTCCCATCCAACGGGGAGTTTCATCGCTTCCCCGTGGATTGCTGGCGCTTTTATCCCGACAGTGGCATGGCTTTGCAGAATTGGGGTCGTCGGAGCGGCTACAATGTCGCGATGTTGGAATCCTTCACGGGCCGTCAGCACAAGAGCAAATGGAATGATTTCGTCGCCGTCTTTGTCAAGGACGAGAAGCATGCGGCTGACTATCCCGAGCGGATGCAGGGACGGACAGCGAACTATATGAACGGCATGACATACGGTAACGCCGATGTTTCCAGGCTGAGTCTGCGTGCCGAAGATCAGGAACCTGCGCTTGGCCGACGGATCAAGCGCGCATTGCGTCGTTTGGTTGGCTGACTTCCGATCAATGACCCAGCAAACTGACCTATGCTAAGGCTCCATGGCAATGCTTGAATTTCTTGCCTGATCCGCAAGGGCATTGCTCATTGCGACCGATCTTGCCCCATGTCGCGGGATTGAGCGGATCACGCTGTCCAGGCTCAACCACCTGTTCGGCCATGAAACTGGATGATGCGGTGAGTTCGGCTGGTCGGTCGGATTGTCCGCCCATACCATCCGGCGGCTGTTCATTCTGGTCCTGAAACATCACCTGCACACGCATCAGCTGACCGCTGACATTCTGACGGAGCCGTGTGGTGAGTTCCTCAAACAGGGCAAAAGCCTCAGATTTATACTCGTTCAATGGATCGCGCTGCGCCAGACCACGCCAGCCGATGACATTCCTGAGGTGGTCCAGCGTTACGATATGCTCGCGCCAGAGCTGATCAAGCCCTTGCAACACCACCTGTTTTTCAACATAGCGCTGAATATCAGGCGTATTCTTCTCGGTGCGTGCCGCGTACTCCTCATCAGCCGCCTTCAGCAATCGCTCGCTGATTTCCTCATCGGCAATGCCTTCCTCTTTCGCCCATTGATCGACAGGCAGATCAAGGTTGAGGTGTTCAATAACATCCGCCTTCAACTCCGCGATGTTCCACGCATCGGGATAGGAACCTTCGGGCATATGCTTGGCGACGATCTCATCGATGGTGGAGTGACGCATATCGGTAATCGTCGGTGACATATCCTCCATCGCCATGAATTCCTTGCGCTGGCCAAACACGGCCTTGCGCTGGTCATTCACGACATCATCGTATTTCAGGATGTTCTTGCGAATATCGAAGTTGCGGGCTTCAACTTTCTTCTGAGCAGTTTCCAGCGCCTTGTTGACCCATGGGTGGGCGATAGCCTCGCCTTACTCTCAGCGTTTCTTGACTCTGGCTTTCCCGCGCTCCTTGCCCGCGTCCCTTCCTACCCCCAACAGAATCTTTCCAAA
>JANNRX010000230.1:0-5974 GCA_031401875.1 Hyphomicrobiales bacterium
TCGGCGCCCGCAGATCCGCCGCATAATCGATCAGCGTGGTATCGGTTTCATGGCCGATGGCTGATACGAGAGGAATATCGCTCTCTGCGGCAGCGCGGACGACGCTTTCATCATTGAAGCCCCAGAGGTCTTCGAGCGAGCCGCAGAGAGCGAAATTCCTCTCGTATCAGCCATCGGCCATGAAACCGATACCACGCTGATCGATTATGCGGCGGATCTGCGGGCGCCGACACCTACGGGTGCGGCAGAGATGATCGTGCCCGTCAGGGCGGAGTTGCTGGCGACAACGGCGGATCTGGGCGGCAGGCTCAATAGTGGATTGCAGCGCCTTGTCGAGCGGCGCAAAACAGAACTGCGCGCTGCGGCCCGCGCCCTGCCAAGCCCGGAAAATCTGCTGGCGCAGCCGCGCCAACGGCTGGATATCGCCGTTGGCCGATTGCCGGAAATGGTGCGGCGAAACATCGACAAGCGCCGTATCAGCCTCTCACGCCTGTCCACCGGACTGGCTGAACATTCGCCTCGCGCGCTGCTGGGCAAGCGCCGCGAAAGACTGAATGCACTGGGCGAGCGCCTCGCCAATGGCCTGACACGGCGGCTGGGACAGGCCAGGATCGATATCGGCAAGGATCGCGAGCGGTTGGCCAGGATCAGTGATCGCCTGCCGCTTGTGATACGCCAGCACTTCAGTCGGCACGCTGAGCGGCTGTCGGGTGCCGGCAAACTGCTCCGGAGCCTCAGCCATGAAGGTGTGCTGGAGCGGGGCTTCGCGCTTGTGCTGAATGAAAGCGGACACCCGGTGCGCAAGGTTGATACTGTCGCCGCTGGTGATGCCCTGACGATCCAGGTTTCGGATGGTCGTTTTGGTGCGTTTGTGACGGACGATGCCGAACCGCTCCGTTTCACCAAGCCCGGCAAAAAAAGCGCCGAGATCAAAAAACTTGCCGAAAAACCCCTGAACGATCTTTTCGGATGAGCATTCAAGAACGGGGATGACCATGCCCAATGACGACACCCCAATCCATCGTGCCATGATCCTCGCGGCAGGGTTGGGAACACGCATGCGCCCTGTCACCAACACCCTGCCAAAGCCACTGGTGCAGGTCGCGGGCAAGGCGCTGATTGACCATATCTTTGACTATTGTCGCGAAGGCGGCGTGACGGAGGCAACCGTCAACGTGCATTACCTTGCAGACCTGATGGAGGCGCATGCGCGCGCGGTTACCAATCCACGTGTAACTGTCTCGGATGAGCGCGCAGCTCTGCTGGATTCAGGCGGTGGTGTGAAGAAGGCTCTGCCCTTTCTGGGGAAGCAACCTTTCTTCATCCTCAACGCGGATGCGATCTGGATCGACCAGGAAGGTGCCTCGCTGACGCGCCTGAAGCAGCATTGGGATCCTCGCACCATGGATATCCTGCTGCTGTTGGCTGATGCGAAGACCGCCACGGGATGGGGCAAGAGTGGCGATTTCGTCATTGAAGACGACGGTCGGCTGCGACGCCGGCAAAAAACGGAGGATTCACCCCATGTCTATGCGGGGGCCGGCATCTGGAAGCCGGAGCTTTTCGCCGACCGGCCTGATGTATTTTCACTGAATCTGCTGTTCGATGAGGCCGCCGCAAAGGGCCGCCTGCATGGCTTGCCACTGAACGGGGTGTGGATGCATGTTGGCACGCCGGAAGCCATTCCGGAGGCGGAGGCCGTGATGCGCGACAATAGATCGTGAGTGCATCCCGCGCCAATGTAAAAACCATTGCGCCAGGTGTGCCTTTCCTGCGCACGCTCGTGCAGAGTTGCATCGACGGGTCATTGGGGGTCACATTCCCAAGTGATACCCGCGATTATTCAAAAGCAGTGATTTATGTTCCGACGCGCCGCGCCGCACGGGCGCTGGCACATGCTTTCGCAGAAGCGCTGCAGCCCCGTGCGGTCCTGCTGCCGCGCATCATACCGCTTGGCGATCCTTCTGATCTCGAAGAAAACGCCATTCTCGCGGGAGATAACTTGCCAGATGATACGGCAATATTGCCCGCCATCGGCGATCTGGAGCGGCGTCTGATGCTGACGCAACTGATTGAAGGCTGGCGCAGGAGCGGCGCGATGCGTGCTCTGGAGCGGGCGGGAGACGGGTTCTCGATCGGTGGCAGCTTCACTGACAGTTTCGCGCTGGCCAGCGACCTGGCGGGACTGATCGATGAATTCGCGGTGGAAGGCATTGCGTGGCGAAAGCTTACCGATCTGGCTCAGGGCCAATTCGATGAATATTGGGCAATGACACGGAGTTTTCTGGAAATCGCGGGGCAGGCATGGCCAGCCATCATTGCCGAACGCGGTTTGCTTGATCCTTCGGAACGACTGAACAGGCTGTTGCGGAATGAAGCTGAGCGGCTGCAAAGCCAGCCACCTGATCACCCCGTCATCGCGGCGGGTTCCACCGGAACCGTGCCTGCGACGGCCGCACTGCTGGCGGTCATCGCCAGGCTGCCGCAGGGCGCTGTTGTGCTGCCGGGTCTTGATACCACAACCGATGCACGCGGCTGGACTCTGATTGCCGCATCACCCAGGCACGGAGACGCACAACCCGGCCATCCGCAATCCGCGCTCAAGCATCTGCTTTTGACCTTGCAGATCGAACGCTCGGATGTTGAAAGCCTGGGCGCAGAGCCACCTTTCCACGCTGGTTCCCCTGCCCTTCAGGCCCGCTCTGCCATTGTGCGTGCATCGGCACGGGCCGCGGAAGCCACCGATGACTGGCCTCAGATGCGGCGTGCATTGGCTGACCATCTTTCCGCGGGGCTTGAATCGGTCCGTGTCATCGAAGCTTCTGACGAGCGGGAAGAGGCACTTGCCATCGCAATCGCCCTGCGGGAGGTTCTGGAAACTCCCGGACAGACAGGCGCGCTCATCACGCCAGACCGTGCATTGGCGCAACGGGTGGCGACGGAACTGAAGCGCTGGGGCATAAACGCGGATGATTCATCCGGTGTTTCACTCGCCATGACCCCGCTTGGCGGGTTTGCGCGGCTCCTCCACGCATGCGCCCTTTCAGACTTCTCGCCTCGTTCGGTGATGGCGCTTCTGTCCCATCCCTGCCTCGCGCTTGATACGGGTGAAACACCACGCCATGATGCACTGGCTGCTTTCGAGATCGCTGCGTTGCGCGGCAATGACCTTGGTGCCGGACTTCAAGGGCTTGCCGCGGCACTCGACAATGCCGAGGCGCGCATCGTCAAACCGTATGCGCCGCCGCCCCTCAGGCGGTTGAGCGATGGGGCTCTTGCCGGAGCGCGGGTGCTGCTTGCATGTTTCGTCGAGGCGATGGCACCCTACAATGCGATTCAGGCTTCGCCCCAGCGCCTTTCGGTCTTTGCGCACGCCCACACCGCAGCACTTGAGCGACTGGCGGGTGAGCGTGCCAGCACGGGAGGGGATGCTGTTGCCCTCGGCAGGGCGTTCGACGGGATCGCTACAAATGCCAGTGATCCCGTGATCACTTCCACTGATTATGCCGCCGTTTTTGATATGATCCTGGCTGAAACGGTGGTTCCTCCACCCCATCCGGTTCAGGGCCGCATCAAGATCTGGGGTCTGCTTGAAGCCCGGTTGATGGAGACGGACCGGGTGGTGCTGGGTGGCCTCAATGAAGGCGTCTGGCCGCCGGAAGCCCGCATCGATCCCTTCCTCAACCGCAGCATGCGCAGCGCGCTTGGCCTGTCACCCCCCGAGCGGCGCATTGGGCAGAGCGCCCATGATTTCGCCCAGGCACTGGGAGCACCGGAGGTTATCATTGCCCATGCAAGGACGGTCGAGGGTACGCCCATGGTGGCATCGCGTTTCCTGCGGCGGCTGGATGCCTTCATCGGCGAGGCCCCTGCAAAAGCCCTGCGCCACAGGGGACAATCTCTGCTTGAGGCAGCACGAGCCATCGACCACATCCCGGCGGAACCCCTGATACGGCGGCCCGAACCATGCCCGCCCGCATCCATGCAGCCAACCTCGCTCTCCCTCACCGAAATCGGACAGCTCTACCGCGATCCCTATGCGATCTACGCGCGCCATATTCTGGATCTGGCCCCGCTTGATCCTCTCGAACAATCCGTTGATGCGCGGGACCGTGGGAGCATCATCCACGAAGCCCTGGCTCGTTTCGTCGAGGAAAGCTGGATCGTCTGGCCGACGGATCCGCTGGCAAGACTGATCACGATCGGACGCGAGAGCTTTGCGAAAGTCCAGCATCTTGAGCAGGTCGGCGCTTTCTGGTGGCCTGTGTTCGAGCGGGTCGCTGTCTGGTTTGTGGCATGGGAAACCGAACGCCGCCCCATGCTTGCGCACAGCAATGTGGAACGTGCAGGCAGCATGCCTCTCGCGCTGGCGGACGGGACGCTCTTCAAGCTGCGCGGCAGGGCAGACCGCATCGATCAGCGCAAGGATGGTGGCCTCGCGATTGTTGATTACAAGAGTGGCTCCGCGCCGACCTCCCCCCAGGTGCAGGAAAATTTTGAACCGCAGCTGACCCTGACGGCCGCCATTGCGCAAAGCGGCGGTTTCGAGACAATCCCGGCGCAGGATGTGCTTGCCCTGAGCTACGTGCTCGTCGGCGCTGATCCCCAGGAAAAACAGATCATTTTTGCAAGGAAACCTGAAAGCATCGAAGCTGCATCGGCGCGCCATATCGACAGCCTGAAAACAATGCTCAATCGGCTGCGCTCGGGCGAGGAAGCCTTTATTTCGCGGCGCATGCCGGAAAAGGTTCGCGATGGCGGGGATTATGACCATCTGGCCCGCGTCAAGGAGTGGCTGGACGATACCGGCGAATGATGCTGGAAAACCGTGCGTGGGCCTATCGTCATGTTTCCAACAACGGATATTGGACGCCCCGGCACGAAGCAGATAGAGGCAATGCATTCATCCCGTTTCAGCAGGCCTCATAATGACCATTCACTCTCACCGCGGCGACCTTCCTGAAGGCGTTGATTTCGGCTCTGCTGTTGCAATCGATACCGAAACCATGGGGCTCAATCCGCACCGTGACAGATTATGCGCGGTGCAGCTTTCCGCTGGCGATGGTTCCGCCCATGTCGTGCAGATTCTGGCCGGAAAGACCAAAGCACCGAACCTCGTGAAGCTGCTCAAGAACCGCAAGGTTACCAAGATTTTCCATTTCGCCCGCTTTGATGTGGCGGTTCTCGACCATCATCTTGGCGTGGTGACAGGGCCGATCTATTGCACCAAGATTGCTTCCCGGCTGGTGCGCACTTTCACGGACCGCCATGGCCTGAAGGATCTGGTGAAGGAACTCCTCGGCATCGAGCTTTCCAAACAGCAGCAATCATCGGACTGGGGCGCTGATCAATTCACCGAGGCGCAGCTCGCCTATGCCGCATCAGACGTGTTGCATCTGCATCAGTTGCGCGTCAAACTTGATATCATGCTTGCGCGTGAAGGGCGCAGTGCCATTGCCGAAGACTGCTTCCGCTTTCTGCCGACACGCGCCAAGCTTGATCTTCTGGGCTGGCCGGAACAAGATATTTTTGCCCATAGCTGATCAATCAGCGAAAAAGAGTCGAAAAATCAACTTTATGGCCATAACTTTGCCATGGCCTTGAGACGATAGCATCGCAACATATGGAGTGATGGACCAGAATGTCATTATCTGCGTTTCTTGGACGGGGAGGAAAACAGCGGCTGAAAGCTTCAGACGCCGTTTCACCACGACCTGTGCAGATACCATCCGACAATTCCGCCTTTGACGCAGCCCTCCGCCACAGTCGGCGCGTCAGGCTGATGCGCAAGTTCATACCCGTGGGGTGCGCGGCAGCACTGGTCGGACCGATCGCCTGGGGCATCATATCGCCCTTCGCGCGGACCGTACCCGATATCAGGATCGGCGCCATTTCGGTAAGTGGCTCCAAGATCACCATGGAATCACCCAAGCTTTCAGGCTTCAAGAAAGACCTGAAATCCTATGAAGTCACG
>JANNRX010000231.1:0-5171 GCA_031401875.1 Hyphomicrobiales bacterium
TAGCCCTCTTCGTCATAAACAGCAGCGTCAATGGCCCTGACAACGAAACATTGTCTTACCCCCCCTGATGAGGCATGCAATGGCTTACCCCCGAACTAGGGCCTGTCGTCAGTGAGGAACAGATGGTGGACGCGAGGAAAAATGATACAGTGTGACGTGGTTCTGGTGAAGCAAACCGTCCGGTTTGCAAGACAGAAGCGCGAAACAATGGGCCATTTTAACCGCGCTGCCCTCAAAAAAGGAATATTATTATGGTGAGATGGAAACGGACCGCCTGCAAGGACAAAAACCTTCCCGATAGCGCTGCTATCGGCGCGTCTTTTGTCCTTCCATTCGGCCCATTTCGATCTCATCCACCATGTGTTCCTAACTGACAACAGGCCCTAAAGCAGGACTTTTCCCATGGACCAGCAAACGCTTGCCGAAAGGATCAGGCAGGTTGCCCTCCTGACGGAGGAACAACTGGCGCTTTTGCTCCGCGCTTCAAAGCAGAAATTCGAAATCGCAAGACCTCCGCTGCTCATGCAGGCCATGCGCTATGCGGCACTGGGCGGAGGCAAACGCTTCCGCCCCTTTCTCGTGGTGGAATGCGCGCGGCTCTTTGGCAAAACAGGGGAAGGCCCTCTGCGCGCAGGTGCCGCGCTGGAGTTTATCCACTGCTACAGCCTTGCGCATGATGATCTGCCTGCGATGGATGACGATGATCTCAGACGTGGCAAGCCAACCCTGCACAAGGCCTATGACGAGGCCATCGGCATTCTGGCTGGCGATGCGCTGCTCACGCTAGCCTTCGATGTGATTGCTGACCGAAAGACCTCTGCAAGTGCTGCCGTGCGGGCAAAGCTGGTGCAACTCGTGGCCCAGGGAGCTGGTTGCGGTGGCATGGTTGGCGGCCAGATGCTCGATCTTGCAGCCGAGGGGCGCTACCGTGGACATATGAAAAAGCCTTCGGGTGAAGCTGGCATCATCCGTATTCAATCCATGAAGACAGGGGCGCTGATCATGGCGGCATGCCGGATGGGAGCCATTCTGGGCGGCGCAAAAAAAGCGGAAGCCCTGAGCCTCGATACCTACGCCGAAGCGCTGGGCCTGGCTTTCCAGATCAAGGATGATCTTCTCGATGTCGAAGGCAATGCGGCCACGCTCGGCAAGGCCTCCGGCAAGGATGCAGCAGCGGGAAAAGCCACCTTTGTCAGCCAGCGCGGGATTGATGGTGCAAGGGCGTTGCTTGGTGAGATTACCCGCGAAGGCATTGCTGCGCTCGGACCCTTTGGCAAAGCGGGCGAGACACTTGAGGCGCTGATGGAATTCAATATGCAGAGATCATCCTAATGCGCAGACCTGGGCGGGGCAGAGACCTGGGCGGGGCAGACCTGGGCGGGATTGAAAGGATTTGTAAAGTCTGACCGATCCGGCCCGAACAAGGTATTTTCGGCCACAATGACCGGATAGAAAGAACGTGTTAAAACACGATCACACTGATGATCGGAAAGATAACTGACCATGCGTCGTTTCCTCTTGCTAGGGGTGATCTGTGCGGGTGCCGCAGGCGCGGTATGGTATGGCGTGGGCCATTCCCGTTCCAGCGCCAGCAATGAGCCGAGCTGGCGCACGGCGTCTGTCGAGCGCGGCTCCATCATTGCCGCGGTCAACGCGACCGGAACCATCAATCCCACCGCAACCGCCATCGTGGGATCACAGGTCTCCGGACAGGTCCTCGAAATTCTTGCCGATTACAACAGCAACGTGAAGGCTGGCGATATACTGGCCAGGCTCAACGCAGAACAGACACGCGCCCGGCATGATGGAGCACGCGCAGATCTTGCCCAGACCATGGCGCTGAACGAGATTCAGAAAGCGCAGGTGCAAAAAGTCCGCGCTGACATCGAGCGCTCATCGGCCACCAAAGCCGATGCTTTTGCCAACGGACAGAAGGCGGATGCGATTCTGGCGGATGCGGAAAAGACCCTTGCTCGTCAAACGGAGCTGAGTGGACGCGGCTTTGCCAGTCAGGTCGTACTCCAGCAGGCGCAAACCGCAGCCTTGACGCAGCGCGCGGCGCGTGACCAGTCGCGGGCGCAGGTTCGCTCTGTCGAAGCCCAGATCCAGGCGCTGGCGGCGGAGCTGAAAGTGGCGGAAACCCAGGTTTTGTCCTCGCAAGCCCAGATCATGCAGCGCGAAGCGATGGTGCGCCAGATCGAGGTGGATATCCGCAACAGTGAAATCCGCTCGCCCGTCGATGGGGTCGTGATCCAGCGCAATATCGAGCTTGGGCAGTCAGTCGCCGCTTCGTTGCAAGCGCCCACCCTGTTTCTGGTGGCGCAGGATCTGACCAAGATCGAGATTTATGCCAATGTGGACGAGGCGGATGTGGGCCGAGTGCGATCCGGACAGGAAGTGACGTTTTCGGTGACGGCCTTTCCGGTGCGTGAATTCACAGGACGGGTCAAGACGGTCCGTCTTGGCTCACAGACCATACAGAATGTGGTGATCTATACAGCCGTGATCGAGGTGGGAAACAGTGATCTCGCCCTCAAACCGGGCATGACGGCGACCTTGCGCATCTTTACCGAAAGGCGCGAGAACATTTTGCGCATCGCCAATGGTGCCTTGCGTTGGCGTCCGCCGGGTGAGCAACCCAATTCCGCTCAGGCGACAGCAGCTCCTTCCAATCCGTTCTCGGTGGCTCCACCCTCGACTGGCGGTGGAAATGCCGGAGGCCAGGGCCAGCAGCGGCAGATGCTCGAACGGCTTGGTGCGGAACTCAAGCTTGATGACAGCCAGAAGAAACAGCTTGAGCAGATCGCCCGCGACGTGCGCCAGACCATGCAGTCACAAGGATCCGCTGATACACCGGAAGCACGGCGGGAGCGTGGACGTGCCGTCGCCAATGCTATCGGCGAAAAGCTGAAGCCACTTCTGAAAGATGAACAGATCATGCTCTATGACGCGTGGCGGGCGGAACGGGGTGCTGCGCGCACGGCGGGTGCAAACGGCGTTCCCGGCCGCGTCTATGTCATTGGAGTGGATGGGACCGCCGTCATGACGCAGGTCAGGCTTGGTGCCAGCGATGGCACTACCACGGAAATCCTGTCCGGTATTCTGGAGGGACAGAAGGCGATAGTTGGCGGTGGGCCCAAACAGGCCGCAACGGCCTTCCGCCCGCCCCGCGGCATTTGACTGCAAAGGCCTGACCGCCATGCCCCCCAAAGCAGCGCAGCCCCTCATTGAAGTCACTGATCTCACGCGTATCTACCGGATGGGCGATGAGACCGTCACTGCCCTTGGTGGCGTCAGCCTCCGCATAGAGGAGGGCGAGTTCATTGCCGTAATGGGGCCGTCGGGATCGGGGAAATCCACCTTCATGAACATCATCGGCTGCCTGGACCGGGCGGATTCCGGCGCTTACAGACTGGCGGATGAGGAAGTGTCTTTACTTTCCCCCGATGCGCTGGCGGGTGTGCGCAGCCGACGCATCGGATTTGTTTTCCAGCAATTCAATCTGCTGGAGCGCTCGGACGCCGTTTCGAATGTGGCGCTGCCCATGATCTATGCCTCCTCGGACCGCAAGGAACGAAGGCGCAAGGCGGAAGCCGCCCTTCAGCGCGTGGGCCTTGGCGACCGCATGGGCCATACGCCGCTGCAACTTTCCGGCGGCCAGCAGCAACGCGTCGCCATCGCACGGGCACTCGTCAATTCGCCCCGCATTCTGCTTGCCGATGAACCGACCGGTGCGCTCGACAGCCGGACCTCTCTGGATATCATGGCGCTGTTTCAGGAACTCAACCGCGAGGGCATGACCGTGCTGGTTGTGACGCATGAGCAGGATGTCGCCGATTTTGCCCGTCGTGTGGTGCGTTTTCGCGATGGCAAGGTGATCTCTGACAAAACCCAGACCCCCAGAGAAGCCGCAGTGGCGCTTTCTGCGCTGTCCCGCGACACTGAGGAAGCGGCATGAGAGGCAAAGAATGACGCTTTCCGATTCACTCGGTTCCGCTTTCGAGGCGCTGCGGGCGCACAAGCTGCGCTCGATCCTCACCATGCTTGGCATTGTCATCGGCGTTGCCGCAGTCATCGCCACCGTCTCCATTGGTGGCGGGGCGCGGGAAGAGGTGGTGGGACGCATCAAATCGCTTGGTGCCAATCTCATCGTGGTGATCCCCGGCAATGTCACACAGGGCGGTGTGCGGCTTGGCACCGGGCAATCCGCTGCGCTGAATGAAGAGGATGCCCGCGCCATCGAGAAAGAAGTGAATCAGGTGCAGGTGGCCGCCCCCATGATGCGCGGCGGGGCGCAGGTGGTCTACGGCGGCACCAACTGGGGGACGAGTGTTTTTGGTGTCGAGAACAGTTTTTTCGAGGCGCGGGAATGGGATCTGGGAATTGGCCGTTTGTTCACAGGTGATGAAAACCAGCGCGGTGGGCAGGTGGCTCTTCTGGGCCTCACGGTAAAGAACCAGCTCTTTGGCGATGAAAACCCCATAGGCCAGACCATTCGCGTCAAGAATGTTCCGTTCGAAGTGATCGGAGTCATGGATAAAAAAGGCCAGAGCACCCAGGGGCAGGATCAGGACGATGCAGTTTTCCTGCCGTTGCAAAGCGCGCGCCAACGGGTGATCGGAACAAGCCGTGCCAAGAACCGCAGCGTTGGCTCCATCATGGTCAAGGTCCGTGAAGGCGAGGAGATGAGCGACGCCGAGACCGAGATCAAATCCCTGCTGCGCCAGCGTCACCGGCTGCGCGAAGGCGACGAGGATGATTTCACGCTCCGCAATCTCTCGGATATTCTGGCAACGGTGGAGGCCTCCGCCCGCGTTCTCTCCGTGGGGCTGGCTGCCGTTGCCGCCGTTTCACTGCTGGTCGGCGGCATCGGCATCATGAACATCATGCTGGTCAGCGTCACGGAGCGCACCCGCGAGATCGGCGTGCGCATGGCGGTAGGCGCGAAACCTTCCGACGTGATGGGGCAATTCCTGATCGAGGCAACGACGCTTGCGCTGATCGGCGGAGTTGCGGGAATCCTGCTTGGTGGCGTCGGCGCGCAGGTGGTTTCCAAAATCGCCGGATGGCCGCTTTACGTCGATGTCTCGGCGATCATCCTCGCTGTAGTCGTCTCTGGCCTCATCGGCATCGGCGCAGGCTTTTATCCCGCCTGGCGGGCCAGCCGACTG
>JANNRX010000232.1:0-1694 GCA_031401875.1 Hyphomicrobiales bacterium
CAAAATGGTCGCCCTCATCGCCGTGGCCAGACGCCTCGTCACCATCGCAAACGCTATCCTCAGAGACCAAAAACCATGGGTGCCAGCTTGACAGACAACACAGTCGCTGAGGTGCGCCGAAGGCGCGTCTCGAAGGACGCACATCCTCACTGCAACAGACAAGCAAAGCAGAATCACGCTATCGCACCTTCGCAAAAGCTTCCTTGCGGATATCGCTCAATGTCTTGCTGGGTGTAATCGCCTCGCTATCGACAAAGCAATGGATGATCGAGGGTTGGCCCGAAGCGACGCAGCGTTCGAAAGCGGACGCGAATTCTTCCGTCTTGCGTACGCTCTCGCCATGCCCGCCGAAGGCGCGGGCATAGGCGGCAAAATCCGGGTTCTTCAGGGCCGTCGCCGAAACACGACCGGGGTATTCCCGCTCTTGATGCATGCGGATGGTGCCATACATGCCGTTATCGACAACGATGACAATCACCGGCAGATCATACTGCACCATCGTCGCGAATTCCTGGCCATTCATCAGGAAGCAGCCGTCACCCGCCAGCGAGACCACCATGCGTTCGGGGTGAAGCCTTTTGGCGGCCACAGCTGCTGGCACACCATACCCCATGGAGCCGGAGGTTGGAGACAATTGTGAGCCAAATGTGCGGTAGTGGTAAAACCGGTGGAGCCAGATCGCATAATTGCCTGCGCCATTGGTGATGATGGCGTTATCCGGCAAGCGGTTGCGCAGGTGGATCATCACCTCGCTCATCTGCAAATCGCCCGGCGAGCGTGTTGGTTGTGCACCCCAGGCCACGGCATTGCCATTGATGGCGCGAGTCCAGCTGCTCCAGGGAATGCTGCCCGGCGGATGCAGGGCTTCCAGAGAGGCCGTGAAGGCTTCGGGCGATGCGTTGATCGGCAGGGCGGTCGCATAGACCCGGTTCAGCTCCTGCGGATCGGGGTGCACATGGATCAGCCGCTTGCCGTCACCGGGGATATCGAACAGCGTGTAGGATTGCGTGGAGGCTTCCGAGAGCTGATCGCCGATGCACAGCACCAGATCCGCCTCGCGGATGCTTTTTGCGAGCGATGGGCTGATGCCGAGCCCGCCGTCGCCGCCGAAATTCGGGTGCGTTGCCGGAAACAGCGATTGCCTGCGAAAGGTGGTCGCCACCGGCAGGTCGAAGCGCTCCGCAAAGCGGATGAGCCGCTGTACGGCGTCGCTGCTCCAGCGGCTTCCGCCTGCCAGCACCATCGGGCGCTCAGCGGCCCACAGGCGCTTTTGCAACTCGGCCATGGGCGCTAGGCCGGGGTAAGTCTCCACCTGCCGGAAAGCGGGTGCATCCGGCACGATGGCCGTCTCCACCAGCATGTCCTCCGGCAGCGCGATGACAACAGGGCCAGGCCTTCCGCTGGTCGCTACATGGAAGGCCCGCGAAATGATCTCGGGGATACGCGCCGCATCGTCGATTTCCGTCGCCCATTTCGCCATGCCGCCGAAGGCTGCGCGGTAATCCAGCTCCTGAAAGGCGTCACGCTCGCGCATGCCTTTCTCGATCTGCCCGACAAACAGGATGAGCGGCGTTGAATCCTGCATGGCCACATGGATGCCGTGCGCTGCATTGGTCGCACCGGGCCCGCGCGTCACCATGCAGATGCCCGGCTTGCCGGTGAGCTTTCCGACGGCTTCGGCGGCCATGCAGGCC
>JANNRX010000233.1:0-1726 GCA_031401875.1 Hyphomicrobiales bacterium
CTGGGAGCCACCAAGCGCTTTGCCGAAATGGCCAGCGAGGCACTCGACCGCGAACCCAATGGTACGCGCCTGATTTCCGTGCGGTTCGGCAATGTGCTGGGCTCAAACGGTTCCGTAATTCCCAAATTCAAGGCCCAGATCAGCTTTGGCGGCCCTGTCACCGTGACCCACCCCGATATGATCCGCTATTTCATGACCGTGCGCGAGGCCTGCGACCTTGTGTTGACGGCTTCCTCGCATGCCGCTGCCAGCCTGAAACACGAGAATGCCCCCTCGGTCTATGTGCTGAAGATGGGCCAGCCCGTGAAAATTCTTGATTTGGCCCAGCGTATGATCCGCCTGTCCGGGCTTGAACCTGGACGCGATATCGAGATCGCATTCACCGGCGTGCGCCCTGGAGAAAGATTGCATGAAATTCTCTTCGACCATGGTGAAGCCATGGTGGAAACTGGCCTCGATGGTGTGATGGCAGCAAAAACGGGTGCTGCCGACCAGCAGAAAATCAGCGAATGGCTGGATGCGCTGAACAGGGCCTTGCTCAAGGATGATCTTGCCGCCGCCAACGCCGTGCTTGCGGCCGCGATTCTCGATTATCGTCCGGGTGGGGCGAGTTGATAAGACGGGTTCATTGAAAGGTCCGTTCTGGCGTGATATCATTGATATCAGACGGCGGAAATAAGGAGTTTTCAATGGGTGATATTCTCCTGCGGAACGTAGCATCCGACATTGATCGAAAGTTGCGGGAAAGCGCACGACGTAATCACCGCAGCCTTTCCGACGAAGCCCAAGTCTGGTTGCGCAGAACAATTACGCCAGTACCTCCCCCGTCGGGGAGAAGCCTTGTCGAGCGTTTGAGGGAAGGTCTTGATGACGATGATTTTATTGATCTTGTGATTCCGCGCACTCCGGATCGTGCGCCTCCCGACTTCTCATGATCCTTCTCGACACGAATATAATCTCTGAATTTCTGAAGCCTGTGTTTGATCGGAACGCAGCTACATGGCTGGACGCCCAGGACCGTGACGTCTTGTATGTCTCCGCAATCACAATCGCTGAAGTTGCCTATGGTGTGAGCCGTCTTCAGAACGGCAACCGCAAGACAAGACTGGAATCCAATGTCAGGCGCGTCGAAAGCGAAGATTTCGCGGGGCGTGTGCTGGTGTTCGACGATATCATCGCCTGGCAATCAGGCGATGTCCGTGCGAGGCGGGAGCGTATGGGAAGGCCAATTTCGCTTGCCGACGCCGCCATTGCCGCCACCGCGATCACCTACAGCCTTGCGCTTGCCACCCGCAATATCCGTGATTTCGACGGGCTTGATCTTATGCTCGTCAATCCTTTTGAAGCCTGAGTGATGCGCGGTCACTTCGCCAGCAGCGCCGCAATCTCGCGTCTGGCGTCCTCGGCCAGATCCTTGCGAGAGAGCGCATAGGCGACTGTTGCCTGGAGATAACCGATCTTCGAACCGCAGTCATACGTCACGCCATTATAGGTCATGGAGTGGAACGCCTGTTTTTTCATCAGGGTCACCATGCCGTCGGTTAACTGGATTTCACCACCGGCACCCCGTTCGCCTTTTTCAAGAATCTTGAAAATTTCAGGCTGAAGAATATAGCGGCCGGTAATGTAGAGGTTGGATGGCGCGGTGCCTTGCACCGGCTTTTCCACCATGCTGGTGATCCGGTGGCCCTGTTTCGACACCTCCTTGCCGATGCCCACAATACCG
>JANNRX010000234.1:0-5844 GCA_031401875.1 Hyphomicrobiales bacterium
ATATCGCGCCGTCTCACCCATGGCGTTCTACTCGCTGCAACCTGATGGGATCAGGAAGAGGCAATAGCAAAGTGTTCGAGTTGCCAGTCGATTGCTCCGGGCAGGAAAGAGGGCTTCACATTCGTGCGCCGTGCTGCAAAAGCGATATCGTTGGTCAGCCAGACAAAGGCGGCAGATTTATCCATCTCCTGCTGCGCCTTGATCACAATTTCAGCGCGCTTGACAGGATCAAGTTCGACAATCGCATCCCCTGCCAGTTTGTCGAATTCAGGGCTGTCGAACCGCTGCCAGTTGTTAATGCCGATCTGACCCTTGACGAACCATTGCATCAGGAAGTTGGGATCAAGCTTGCCGTTGAAGCGCGTCATGAACATGTCGAGGTTCTTGCCGGACTCGCCTCCGCCTGCTGTCCAGAAGGTACTGCTTTCCTGCGCGTCGATTACGGCGTCGATGCCAACTTCACGCAACAACGCTTGCGCCACCAGCGCCATGCTCTGGAAGGTCGGCTGATTGAGGATCGTGATGCGGGTCTTGATACTGGTTTGTCCGGCCGCAGCAAGCAAGGCACGCGCCTCCGCCACATTGCGCTTGTAGACTGGGGCATTGGCCCAATGCCCCAGAATGGGCGCTGGAATCAACGCGTTCAGGCGAGGGGCCAAGCCGTTGAAGCCCGCCAGCAGCATCTGGTCGACATCCAGCGCCAGCCGGATGGCCTGGCGCACCCGCAGATCTGTGAAAGGCGCCTTCTGCATGTTCATGCCAAGCCAGAGATAGGCCAGGCCAGGATGGCTTTCGACCGCCACCCCCTGAGCCCCACGCAAAGGTGTGGCGATTGCGGGAGGCAATACAGCGAAATCGAGTTCACCGGAGCGCAGCGCCAGTTCGGCTGTCTTCGGGTCCTGGATAAACCGCACATTGATTTCTTCATAGGCCGGGCGCGGGCCGGAATAGCCAGGATTGCGCCGCAGAACCGCACCGCGCTGTTTTTCCACCGAAACAACCTGATAAGGACCAGAGCCAACCGGCTTGGTGTTATGCTCGACGCCGCGCGCCGTGACGGCCTTCTGGCTGACGATGCAACCTGAACCATCGGCGAGCGCAATGGCAAACAGCCCGGCATTGGGCTTCGACAGCATGATCTTGCCGGTGTATTTTCCGGTAACTTCAACGCCGGTCAATCCGGCCCAATCGCCTTTGTAAGGACTGTCCTTGCCATCGGCGGTCTTGGCCAGAAAGCGCTCGAACGAGAACTTGACATCCTCGGCGGTCATTTCACCGAAACCATCTGTGAACATCTGGTTGGGCTTGAGGGTAAAATCGATCTGGGTCGGCGAGATCTGCTTCAATTCAGACGCGGCATCCAGTTGGATTTCGGTTGAGCCGGCCTTTGGCGCAATCAGACGCTGGTAGACGGCTCTGAAAACATTGCCATCCTGTGGGCCCGTTCGGAAGGCGGGATCCAGCACATTGATATCGCGCTCGATGCGGACAGTGAGCGTGGTTTTTGTCTGGGCCTGAACAGGATTGCCGGAAGCATTCATCTGGACCAAGGTCAGCGCTGTCGTTCCGGCAACGAAGTTCCGTCGAGAAATGGGCGTTTTCATGGTGCTCTCCAATGATTGCAGCTGGTACCGCCTGACAGGCGCTCGTTGTTTGTAGGTGTACTTTCCAATGGATCATGCAGGGAAGTAAAGGGGAACCTGATCATTCTCTGGCCTCACGCTGGTTCAGAGCCGCTGACAGGCCTGATTGGTCGAGGAGACCCTGAGGTTGGCACCGAATGAACAGGCAATACAAAAGCTAGGGCCTGTCGTCAGTTAGGAACAAATGGTGGATGAGATCGAAATTGGCCGAATGCAAGGACAAAAGACGCGCCGATAGCAGCGCTATCGGGAAGATTTTTGTCCTTGCAGGCGGTCCGTTTCCATCTCACCATGCTCAAAATTCTTTCTTTGAGGGCGGCGCGGTTAAAATGATCCATTGTTTCGCGCTTCTGTCTCGCAAACCGGACGGTTTGCTTCGCCAGAACCACTTCACACTGAACCATTTTTCCTCGCGTCCACCATCTGTTCCTAACTGACGACAGGCCCTAGTTCATCGTTTCACCAATTGCATGAGGCTGTAAAAACCAATATCAGATTGTGCAGTGACCATAGGCATTTGTTACCAGAAGTGACCATTGCAACAATCACATTCCAGCGAGCGGACGCCATGCAGCCAAATGACGCGCTTGCTTCATCCGGGTGGAATGTCGCGAGAGGGATATTGTTTGACCACGCTTGAACTTGGTAACGGACCCCTCAATCTGAAAATCATTGCGGCAGCGGCAAAACCTGGCACGCAATTATCCCTGTCCCCGTCGGCAGCCCAGCGTCTTGCCTCCGCACGTGCCGTCGTTGATCGCTATGCCAGTGGTGACGAGCCCATCTACGGCCTCAATACAGGGCTTGGCGGCAACGTCGGCTTTCGTCTTTCCGGCTCCGAAATCGAAGCTTTTCAGGCCCAGATGATCCGGGGGCGCTGTATCGGTGTGGGCGAAGCTTTCACCGAACAGGTCGCTCGCACCATGTTGCTGAGCCGGCTGATCGGATTGGCGCAGGGGGGCTCTGGAATTTCCCCGGTCGTGTTCGAGCTGATGCTGGCCATGTTCAATCGCGGGTTGACACCGGTGATCCCGGCGCGCGGCTCCATCGGCGCTGGCGATCTGGGGCTGTGTGCCCATATCGGAGCCGCCGTGATCGGCGAAGGCGAGATTTTCGTGAGGGGTGAACGGCGTCCCGCTGTCGAGGCACTCAGATCAGCCGGATTGGCTCCCGCCCGGCTTGGGCCCAAGGATGGTCTGGCCATCCTCAATTCCAGTGCCGTATCCTGCGGCCATGCCAGTGTTGTGCTTGCGGCACTGGCACAACTGCTGACCCTTTCCGTGGTGACAGCCATGCTGACCGATGAGGGATATGCGGCAAACCCTCGAATTTTCGACGCGGCCCTGGCTGCCGCGCGCCCCGCTGGCGGGCAGGAACGGGCAGCTGCAATGTTCCGCGCCGTGCTGGGTGGCAGTTATCTCTATGACAGCGGCGCGCCACGTTCGATCCAGGATGCCCTGAGTTTCCGTGTCCTGTCGCAGATCTACGGCCCGGTTCTGACCAGTTTCGAGACTGCGGTCGAGAGCGTTGAAACCGAGATCAATTCAGCCGCTGACAACCCGCTGGTGATGGCCGAATCTGGCCTGATCCTTTCGACCGCAAATTTTCATACGCCGACAATGGCCCTGGCGTTTGATACACTGGCAATCGTCAATACCCATCTGGCCACGGCCTCCGCCTACCGCACCACCAAGATGATGAACCAGCACCTTTCTGGGTTGCCGAAATATCTTTCACCCATCGGAGGGGCCTCGAACGGCTTCAACTCGCTCCAGAAAACCGTCGCCTGCCTGCATGGTGAGGTTCGCCTGAAAGCCACGCCAGCGAGTCTGGATTGCCTGCCGGTTTCGGAAAGTGTCGAGGATCATGCTCCCCAGACACCGCTGACAATCCGCAAGCTGGAGGAGCAGCTTGCCCCGCTCAGATTGATGATTGCAATCGAAGCGCTGGTTGCAGCGCAAGCTGTTGACCTGCGCAACCGCCCGCGCCTCGCTCCCGCAACGCAAATTCTGTTTGATGCGATCCGGGATCATGTGCCCATGCTGGTCGAAGACAGGGCGACAGGTGCGGATGCGGATCAGATCAACGCCTTGTTCCAGTCACCCTCATTTTTCCAGACCCTCGAAAAAAGCCTGTCCACGCTGAAGCACTGGCCGACCGCGCTTCTCTCGACATAGGGTGGCCTCTTTGCAAAATGTTCTGCGGCTTCAATTGGCGGCAACGTCAGTAGCTTCACATGCAAGTGACGGTTCGGAACCAAGATTGGGTTTTAACGTGGGTCCCTTCACTCGAAAGCATCCCAAACAGGGATATGAAAGCTGCATCGCACATGCTGCACCCCCAAATGCCTTAAAAGCTCAGATCCAACACCTAGAGTGTGTCAACACGCACTAGGGTCAGGACCTAGCATTACAGTTGCGTATTTCCCGCATTTCTGAATCCATGGGTTTCCATGATTCGGAGGTCATGGATGTCGGGTGGATCGATTGAGACGACACTGGAGCTTTGGGCATCTTCGCTGCGGGATGTGAAGGGGCGGATAGCGCCTTTGTTCACGCAAGTACGAGTTGCCACTTCGGCGGGCTTGTTCCTGGATGGGCTTGTTGGTGATGAGCGTCGCAAGACGGGCTGGATGCGGGCGGAAGCGGCAGGCGATCCAGGTCCTTGGCGCCAGCAGGCATTATTGGGGCGCGGCCGCTGGGATGCTGACGCCTTGCGTGACATGGTACGCGATTATGCGCTTGAAACGCTTGCTGATCCGAATGCCGTGCTTGTCGTGGATGAGACAGGTTTCCTGAAGCAGGGTAAAGCGTCCTGCGGGGTGGCGCGACAGTATACGGGGTCCGCTGGCAAGATCACCAACTGCCAGATCGGTGTGTTCGCTACTTACGTGTCGCACCACGGTCATGCCTTCATCGACCGGGCGCTGTATTTGCCGAAGGCGTGGACGAACGATCCGGCCCGGATGGCAGGAGCGCATGTGTCGGAAGAGGTCGCCTTTGCGACCAAACCTGCACAGGCACTGATCATGATCAATCGGGCAATTGCTGCCAAAGTCCCCTTCGCTTTTGTCGCAGCTGATAGCGTTTATGGTGTTGGCGACATCGAGATGGCCCTGCGTCGCGCCGGCAAGGGTTATGTTCTGGGCGTCAACGCCAATCATCATTTTGGATCATGGGGTATCAAACCGCCAGTGGCTGGCACGGCAGAAGAGATCGCCCGTGATCTTGACCAAGCCCTCTGGCAACGGTTGTCAGCCGGAGCAGGCACCAAGGGTGAAAGACTTCACGACTGGGCCTATTGTGAACTGGCCGATCTTGATGCTGCAGAAGATGACGAAGAACGATCTGGTCTGTGGACGCGAGGGCTCCTGATCCGTCGCAATATCACTGACGGCACCCTCGCCTTCTTCTCAACCTGGTGCCCGGCTGGAACCGGCATCGAGAGCCTCGTAAAGGTCGAGGGCCATCGCTGGGCTATCGAGGACAGCTTCGAAACCGCCAAGAATGAACTGGGTCTCGATCATAACGAAAGCCGTTCATGGCATGGTTGGCATCGCCACGTCAGCCTTGTCATGCTTGCCTTCGCCATGATGGCGGCCATCCGCCATAAAGCCAATGCAGAGCCGCCCCCAAAAAGCATTCCGGCGATCGTTCGCAAACCAAAACGCCTCTGATCCGCTGGTCCGTCCAGGAAATTCGGCGCATCGCCATCCGGCTTGCACAGCGCCGCATCAAACCTGCCCACATCATCGCATGGTCGCTTTGGCGAAGAGCACATCAGGCAATCGCACAACAAGCTCATATCAAATCAAAAATGCAACTGTAATGCTAGGCTTCGTGGACAAAGGGTATCCATAGCTTGATTGCGGCGATGGCGACGAAGCCCAGGTAAGACTCCTTGCTCTTGTCATATCGGGTAGCAACGCGCCGCCAGTTCTTGAGCTTGCTGAACAACCTCTCGATGAGGTTTCGCCACTTGTATTTTTCGGGATCATGCGGCGCCGGGTTCTTGCGGTTTCGCTTTGCCGGAATGACGGCTTCGATGCCGGCCTTCGCCAGTTCTTCTCGGATGGCGTCGGCATCATAACCCTTGTCGGCCAGCAATGCCTCGATCTTGTCGGCAATCATCCGGAGCAAAGGCGCGAAGCCGTTGATATCGTGCGCTTCTCCACCCGTCAGGACGAAGCCGAGCGGGCGGC